>USCP01000113.1 GCA_900553245.1 uncultured Peptococcaceae bacterium | reverse complement strand
AGCGATTGCAATAGCCTTTGTTGCCCTTAGCAATCGCAATGATGAGGGGCACAAAGAAGCAAATGAGGCCCAACCAGGCAAACAGGATATTGAAAAATCCTAGGGTCAAGTAAGTCAGGGATGCAATCCAAAGATAATCATACCAGTGCTTGACGTTGTTCATGCGGAGACCTCCTTGATGGTGATGACAGATGCGGGACATTCTTTGGCGCAGAGGCCACAACCGACACAGCGGGCTCCGTCGACCTTGGCGGTGATGCCGTGGGGGACAGTGAGCGCCCCGCGTGGGCAAACTTTGACGCAAGAGCCGCAGGCGACGCAGTGGTCTTGGTCAATATGGGCTTTTCGACGAATCGGTGTTGGCTTCATGGGGATGACCTCCTTTGGTTGATGGTGCTATGATACCAAATGTCGCGGATGCCGTCTGTGATTTTGTCACCAATCATTGCTTCTTTTTGGAAAAATGGGGTATAATTTTTGCACAATGACGGTTTAAGGAGGTTCGGTATGAAAAAGCAATGGATGGCAACGATGCTTTTGGCGGTGATTGCGATGGGGCTTTGTGCCTGTGGCAATAACGAGGCAACCGAGGTGGCGCAGAGTGCGCCGGTTAGCGCAACAGAAGATGCCGCGTCTGAAAAGGAAGAAGGAAAAACCTTGGTGGCGGTTTTTAGCCTCTATGACAATGCACCATGGAAGCAGAATGTGGATGTGGTGAGCTCTGCCACCCTCAATAAAACCGATAGCGGCATCAACGGCGACACCAATTTGTTGGCAAAGGTGGCAATGGATGTGAGTGACGGGGACTTGTACAAGATTGTGGCAAAAAAGCCGTATCCCGCCGATGAAGAAAAGGTCTACGAGCAAGCGAAGCAAGAGCAATTGGATGGCACGCGTCCGTCCTTGCGTGATGCGCTGCCGAATTTGAGCGAGTATAACAATGTTATTCTCATCTATCCAAACTGGTGGGGCGGGCTACCGATGCCGGTATGTACCTTTCTTGAAAGTGCGGATTTAAAAAATAAGACCCTGATTCCGGTGTGTAGCTATGATGCGGAGGGCAGTGGTACTGAAGGTGGCGTTAAAGCAATCGAAGCCTTGACCGATGCCTATGTGACCAAGGCCTACAATGTACGCAGTGGCGGCACTTCAACAGCAGGCACGCGTAGCGATTTTAGAAATTGGCTCACAGAATTGCCGGTGAATTACTGATGGATGGGGTTACAGTGATGCGTTCACGCCGCAAGACGATTGCGCTGTCGTTACAAGCAGATGGCAGCCTTGTGGTGCGCGCTCCCCTTGGTATGAGCGATGCGGCGATAGGGCGCTTTGTGGAAAGTAAGCAGGCATGGATTGCAAAAAAGCGTGCCCTACTTGAGCAGGCTCGTGAAAGCCACGGTGATGCGGTGCTTTCTGACGAGGAAGTGATGCAGCTAAAGGCGGCGGCGAAAATAGATCTCACTCAGCGGGTGGTGCATTGGGCGCCAAAGGTTGGGGTAGAGGTCGCCCATGTAGGGATTCGTACCCAACGCACGCGCTGGGGCAGTTGTTCGGCAAAGGGCAATTTGAGTTTAAATGCCCTTCTGATGCTCGCGCCCGAATCCGTGCGTGATTATGTAGTGGTGCATGAGCTTTGCCATCTTAGAGAGATGAACCACTCTCCACGATTTTGGGCGTTGGTGGCAAAGGTGTTGCCGAACTACAAAAGCGCGGAGGCGTGGCTGAAGAAAAACGGTCATGCCCTTTTATGGAGGATTGGCAAATGAAAATCATTATTTCGCCGGCTAAAAAAATGAATATCCAAAACGATCTCTTTGAGGCGCGGGGATTGCCGCGCTTTGTCGAAGAGGCAGCGTATTTACAGACGGTGCTTCGTGCCAAAAATATCTCAGAATTGCAAGCCCTTTGGCAATGCAACGACAAGCTCACGGCGCTCAATCAGAGGCGTTTAAAAGAAGACGTGTATCGTGCAACCACACCGGCTATTTTGGCGTATGAGGGGCTTCAGTATCAGCACATGGCGCCAGAGGTGTTGAGTCGTGAGGGACTCGACTATATTGAGGCGCACTTGCGGATTTTATCCGGTTTTTATGGGGTGCTACGCCCTTTTGGTGGTACCCTATCGATTGGAAATGCAGGCCAAGCTTGCCGTTGACGGTGCGAAAAACCTCTATGCCTATTGGGGCGGTAAACCTTACGACGCCTTGAAAGAGGCAGGTGGCGTGATTGTAAATCTTGCCAGTCAAGAATACGCGAAAGCAGTGACGCCGTACCTGGGTGCTGGCGATCGTTTTGTAACCTGTCGCTTTGGAGAAATCCTAAACGGAACGTTCAAGCAAAAGGGCACCTTTGCCAAGATGGCCCGTGGTGAAATGGTGCGATATATGGCAGAGCATCACATTGAGTGTTTAAAAGACTTACAGGACTTTGATGCGCTGGGGATGACGTATGCGCCTGAATGGAGCGATGCGAACACCATGAGTTTTATAGTAGAGAGCACGAAGGAGGAATAAGTGTGTCCATTTCTATTGATCAATTTATTACCGAAGTGATGCAATCCGGCGAAGGCTATGCGGTGCGCGAAAATCGTTCCGTTGGCGAGCGCCAACACAAGGCAAAGGTCCTTTGCTGGGAATATAATCGCTTGCATCCGGATGATGCGGAGAGAAAGAATGAGATTTTAGAGGACCTTTTCGGCACCGTGGAGGGGCCGCTTGCCATCATGCCAACTTTCCGTTGTGATTACGGTTTTAACATCCATACCCATGGGTTTGTGTTTATGAACTATAATTGCACCATTTTGGATACGGCGCCGGTGCATCTTGGCAATGGGGTATTGATAGCACCGCATACCGTGCTTTCTTGTGCGGCCCATGCCCTTGACCCGAGCCAACGCCGCGAAGGGGTGGCAGTGTCTTCACCGATTACCATCGAAGACAATGTTTGGATTGGCGCAAATTGCACCGTCTGTGGCGGTGTCACCATTGGTGAAGGCAGTATCATCGGCGCCGGCAGTGTCGTGAATCGTGATATTCCACCGGGCGTCGTGGCTTGTGGCGTGCCATGCCGTGTGATGCGCCCATTAACGGAACGTGACAAACTCAGCCCAAGTGAAATTGTTGAAGTGGAAGGAGAACCGTGGGAATAAGAGGAGGGCAGAATGATGTGGGAAAATCGTGCGTATCATGAAGCGGTGCAAGGCTACGGGAAGCGGGATGCTTTTCTGGCACTTTTGATTTTCTTGATCTTGATGCTGCTTCTTTATGGACAAGGGTGGCTGTATACCACGAATTTGCCGCTATCGGTGATGGCGAGTCTGAATATCCTCACCGGCCTGTGCAGTGTCGGTATGGCGGTGACTCTCGTGTGGCTTTCCGGAAAAAGAACGCTGGGGCTTCAGCGGCGCGAGTTGGGCAAAAGCTTGGCCGTTGGGGCATTGCTGGCGGTGGGCTTGGTTGGAAGTCTGGCCTTGGTACAGGGGATGGTATTTGATCATGCGCTACAGGTGCAATGGCCGTCTGTGTTGAATATGGTGATTTTTTTTGTAGGTGTGCTCAATGAGGAAATCGTTTTTCGTGGCATTCTTCAAACACGCTTGCGAGGACTCATTCCATGGGGCTGGATGTGCTCAATTTTGACAGCAGGGCTCTTTTTGCTCAGCCATTATCCGGTCCGTTGGGGCGTAAGCGGCATGATTGATTTTTCAAGCGTGACAGGGCTACATGTGTGTTATATTCTGCTATTGCATTTTGCTTGCAGCGGTGTCTATCGCCGCACCAATTGTTTGTGGGGCGCCATGCTGTTGCACTTTGTGTATAACATTGGCAGCGGCATGTTGGTTTTTGTTTAAAGACTTGCAGGAAGCGTGCCTTCTTTGTACAATAAATACATATTTTTCAGAGCCCGTGTTGCGGGCTTTTCTCATTTTGAAAGGTGGACAAATCAATGGAACTCTTAAAGGCGCGTATTCGCAAGGATGGCATCGTGCGTGGCACCGATGTCCTCAAGGTAGACAGCTTTCTCAATCATCAAATGGACATCGCACTTTTTCATGAAATGGGCAAGGAGTGGGCAAAGCGCTATGAAGGCTGTGGCGTGAATAAGATTCTCACCATTGAGGCCTCCGGCATCGGCATTGCCGCCATCGTTGCCCAATCCTTTGATTGTCCGGTGGTATTTGCCAAAAAGAGCCAGAGCAAAAATATCAGCGGTGACGTGTACACCACCAAAGTGACGTCCTTTACCCATGACCGTGTGTATGATGTGATGGTCAACAAGCGCTTCTTGAATCCTGAAGACCGCATTTTAATTATTGATGACTTCCTCGCCAACGGTGCGGCCCTTACAGGCCTCATTGACTTGGCCGCACAAGCAGGCGCGACCTTGGTGGGCTGCGGCATCGCCATTGAAAAAGCCTTTCAACCGGGTGGTGACACTTTGCGCGCCCAAGGAGTGCGGATAGAATCCCTCGCGCGCGTGGCAGCCATGAACGAGGAAGAAGGCGTCATTTTTTGCGACTGAGCGACTTGACAGTACAGGAGAAATCATATATCATTCCAATGAAAATTATGAGTGGATTTTTCCGACCAACGTGTCCCTTTTCGCCACACAGCCATTTTTTAATGACTGTGTGGCTTTTTTTGTGGCCAAAGCGCGGAAAGAGAGGAGGCCTCTATGAGTGAAAATTTTATGAAGGAAAAGCCGATTTTTTCCTTAGTGGTATCGATGTCGTTGCCAATGGTGGTATCGATGTTGGTCAATGCCCTTTACAACATCATCGATAGTTACTTTGTGGCGTGTATCAGCGAAGATGCGATGACTGCCCTGTCGTTGGTCTTTCCGGTGCAGAATTTAATCAACTCGGTCGGCATCGGCTTTGGCATTGGCATCAATGCAGCGATTTCCTACTACCTTGGTGCTGGGGAGCGGACAAAGGCGAGTGCTTCCGCATCGGACGGGATGGTGCTGGCGGTTTTGCACGGCTTTGTCATGATGCTCCTTGCCTATTGGGGCATGCCGCGCTTTTTGGCAGGATTCACCGATTCTCGGATGGTTGTTGATTTGGGCGTAGAATATGCCAATATGGTCTTTGCCTTCACGATGGTCGTGATGTTTAGCATGGCCTATGAAAAAATCTTTCAAGCGGTTGGGCGCATGAAGGTATCCATGCTTTGTTTGCTTGAAGGATGTGTGATGAATATCATCCTAGACCCGATTTTTATCTTTGGATTGGGGCCGGTGCCGGAAATGGGCATTCGCGGCGCTGCCTTGGCCACCGGCTTGGGTCAAACCTCGAGCTTGGTGCTTTATCTGGTGATTGCCCATTTTCGTCCGATGTCCATTGCCATCAATCGAAAAAGCCTGTACTGGGACAAGCAACTTGTCGGAAAGCTCTACGGCGTTGGCGTACCTGCAACCCTCAATATGGCCCTTTCCTCCGTATTGATCACTGCCTTAAACGGCATCTTGGCAGCTTATTCCGGTGTGTACATTCTGATCTTGGGGATTTACTATAAACTCCAAACCTTCCTCTATTTGACTGCCAATGGCATCATCCAAGGGATGCGTCCCTTGGTGGGCTTTAACTATGGGGCAGGCGAGCATGCGCGGGTACAGAAGATTTTTAACGTCGTCTTGGCCATGGTTGGCGTCATCATGATTATTGGTACCGTCCTTTTCATGGCGGCGCCTGAGTGGCTCATGGGCCTTTATACAGAATCGCCTGCCACTATTGCCTCTGGGGTGACTGCGCTTCGCCTTATCAGCTTAGGCTTTGTTTTTTCAGCCATGTCGGTGACGGCATCCGGTGCCTTGGAAGGATTGGGAAAGGGGTCGGCATCCTTGGTCATCTCCTTGTGCCGCTATATGGTGTTGATTATTCCGTTGGCATTTGTCTTGAGTCGTCTTTTTGGGCCAGTCGGGGTATGGCATGCCTTTTGGGTGACCGAAGCCATTACCGCGTGGGTATCGTTGGTGGTTTATCGCCGCGCCTTGCGTGAAACTGGAAATGTTGCCCGTGACGTGGTATAGTGATGGATTAAGAAATGAACAAAGGATGATGACGTGTGATTTTAAGAGCATTTACCGAAAAAGATTTGCCAAAAATTAGAGCGCTCTATCGTGAAGCCTTTCCAATGGAAGAGCGCGCGCCCTTTGCTTTACTGCACCGCCGTGCCAAGCAAGGGCGCGGCTCCCTCTTAGTAGCAGTAGACCGTGGCGTTTTTTGCGGCTTCTTCTATGTGCTGGATGATGCGGACTTGGCCTATGTCTTTTATTTTGCAGTCCATCCGGCGCAACGAGGAAAAGGGCGTGGCAGTGAAATGCTGGCGCTCTTGCGACGCTATTATGACGGCAAGCGCCTCTTTTTGGCCTTGGAAGCACCGGACGATACCGCAG
>USCP01000112.1 GCA_900553245.1 uncultured Peptococcaceae bacterium | reverse complement strand
ACAAGGGCAAAAAAGTCATGGCTACCAGATACTACAAGCTCCTCGAACTCGCTGAAGACGGTTCTAAGTGCAGACTTTGGATGAGTACCGCATTCAAGGTAGATTGCGACGACAGATGGTCCCCTAAATCCATCTACAAAGAAGTCATCGAAAACTGCGGCAACGTGCCTCCATTCACCCAAATGGGCGGTACTTCCCTCGAATTTGCTCAAAAGCTCTTGACCCCAACCTGGAGACTCAATGCATTGTGGCAATCCCGTGCCATCAACTACCTCATCAAAGAAAAAGATTTGGATGTTGTATTCAGCCATCACCACTTCATTGACCACTCCGCACACCAATTCTGGAACTTCGCATTGCAAAAAGAAGGCGCAGAACCTGAAGCTGAATGGCAAAAGCAAATCGACCTCACCTATGAAGTGGCTGACGAATACATCGGTAGCTACCTCCACCTCTTGGATGAAGGTTGGGACATCATCTTGACCTCTGACCACGGTGAACAAATCCACACCGAAGCACCTGCTCGTTTGGGTTCTGCCGGTGGTGTCAGCGCAGGCGTTATGAAGGAACTCGGCTGGACCGTCATGAAGAAAGACGAAAACGGCAACGACACCCGCGACATCGACTGGGAAAAAACCAAGGCTGTAGCTGTTCGTACCAGCTATATCTGGATCAACCTCAAGGGCCGCGATGAATTCGGTATCGTAGAACCTGAAGACAAGTATGCCGTAGAAGAACAAATCATCGACGACCTTTACAGATACAGAGATGCCAACGGTGACCGTATCGTTGCTATGGCATTCCACAACAAGGATGCGAAGGTGCTCGGTCTCGACGGCCCATACACCGGCGACATTGTTTACATGAACCGTGAACACTTCGTTACCGAACACGGCCAAGGTCTCTCCACCTATGAAGGCTACTATGGCACCAGCGTTTCCCCAATCTTCGTTGCTGCCGGCGACGGCATCAAGCATGATGACGATGTGAAACGTACCATCCGTCAAGTTGACGTTGCTCCTACCGTTGCAACCTTGCTCGGTACCCGCATGCCAAAGGATTGCGAAGGGGCACCTGTATATCAAATTCTCGAAGACTAATCTCCCCAAGAACAGTCTTTGCACCATCCATATTGATAAAGGCAGAGCATCCTCTCTCTGCCTTTATTTATTGAGGAGTGACATTATGAACGAAGCACAAGAAATCCATCGTGACATCTATTCCGGCATGGTCGCCGAAGAATTGGCGAAAAACGGCTATTACGGTGAAGACCTCACCTTTTACGGCTTCGCGGAATCGGCAAATGGTGGACGTGGCGTGCAACTCTTCACCGATGAAGAAGAATGTGCTGTCACCTATCTCAAACGCCGTGCCCTCGGCGCATTGCTCTCACCCATCGAAACCATTCACCGTCGTTCGGATGGCGGTGATGATGCCTACAAGGCCCTTAAGGACGAATTTTGCGTGCAGCTTGCAGATAGTGTGCTTGCAGGTCGTGGTCCGAAGGTAGACCTCGCCCCTTTCTGGGACTACGTCAATGCCCTCAGCTCGGAACAACGCAAAGAAAAAGCCCTTGCCTTGGTTGGCGTATTGACCTTACCCTTTGATATTGCAACCGTTGACCGTACTGCTCTTCGCACGCTCAAGCAGCCACAAAACGACGGTAACCGCCACTACTACGGCTTTTTTGTGAGAAAAGACGACCACTGGCAAAGCGTTACCAATGGTTCTTTGCCTGCCTTACTCAAAAAATGGCGCGCCCAAGAACATCCGGTGACCCCTATTTTAAAAATGACCAAGGAAAGCCGCGCACCCATCTATACCCTAAAGGACGATTTTGAAAAGGAACTTCGTACGACGATGGACGACGCTTACCTCAACATGATTCACATGCTCTACCAAAACACAAAAAATAGCTAACTTCCTCATCAAAGCCCCACCGGCCACCCACGGTGGGGTTTTTTTATGCTTGCACGAAAAAATGGAATGGATTCCGTTTTTTTGCAAAAAATGAATTAAAATGGAATGAATTCCGTTTTGTTGAAAAGAAAACGCTCGTCCCGTATACTAATAATAGAAGGAGGTGTCGGTCATGAAACGTCTTGATCGAAAAGAATATTTAGATTGGCTTATTCGTTGGCGGGATCAGCAGATTATTAAAGTAGTCACCGGAGTTCGTCGGTGTGGTAAGTCTACATTGTTTACTATTTATCAGGAGTATTTGCTTGCTCATGGGGTTGATGAATCACAAATTATTGCTATCAATTTTGAAGACTTAGACTTTGAGTCATTGACCGATTATCGGGCATTACATGACTACATTAAAGCGCGCTTACAGCCAAGTTGTATGAATTATATTTTCTTAGATGAAATTCAACATGTACCTTCTTATGAAAAGGCCGTAGATAGTTTGTTTTTACGTGAAAACTGTGACCTCTATCTAACCGGTTCAAACGGATATGTTCTTTCAGGTGAACTTGCTACAGTACTTACCGGACGTTATATCGAGCTACAGATGATGCCTCTTTCGTTTAAGGAATTTTATGAAGGACAAGAAGATAAAACGCTTGGTTTGGCTGCTACGTTTAATCGTTATTTACAAGTAGGTTCGTTTCCGTATGTATCTCGATATGGATATAATGAACGGGAAGCCAAGGAATATATGAGTGGAATTTACAATACCATTCTATTGAACGATATAGTTAAGCGTTTGCGTGTTGCAGATGTCAATATGTTGGAAACCATTACAAGGTTTATGATGCACAATATTGGTAATCGTACATCGCCAACGACGATTGCCAATACCTTGACCTCGCAAAAAATGAAGATAGATCCTAAGACGGTGGACCGCTATCTACGCGGGCTTACGGATAGTTTGTTGTTTTATGAAGCACGCCGCTATAATATCAAGGGTAAAAAGATTCTCTCGTCGATGAATAAATATTATGTTTGTGATGTGGCCATGCGTAGACTTTTAGTGCGAACGCAAGCCACAGATATTGGGCATATTTTGGAAAATATTGTATATCTTGAACTCAAGCGTCGTTACAACGAGGTGTATGTTGGACAGATTAGTGCAGACGGTGAAGTGGATTTTGTCGTTTTTGAGGACGGCGAGCCGCATTATTATCAAGTATCGCAAACCACATTGGACGAAAAGGTGCTCGCAAGAGAACTTGCACCGCTTGAACAAATTAACGATAACTATCCGAAATATCTTCTTACCTTGGATGATTTATTTGGTGAGATGAATTACGGTGGGATTCAAAAAGTCAATGTATTGAAATGGTTGTTGGAGGAATAAAAGGGGGCTGTCATGAAAGGGTCAGAAAATAAAATGCTTTCTTTTATGGAAGGTGCCAAAAATCGTTATGTGATTCCGGTGTATCAAAGAGCATATAGTTGGAAGATAGAAAATTGCAGACAATTGTACGAAGATTTGAAGAAGATGTATCGTGATAATCGTCGTTCACATTTTTTCGGAAGTATTGTGGCAGAGGTTGTGCCCAAAGGTAGCAAGATTGAATACTATATCATCGATGGGCAGCAACGATTGACAACAGTTACTTTATTGCTTTTGGCAATGCGCAATTTATTGCATGATAAAAAGATTGTAGCTCTACAAGAAAGCTTAAAAGAACAAATCAACGAGTTATACTTAATCGAAAAATGGGCAGATGAAGACGATAAAATTAAATTGCGTCCGGTAAAGAGCGATCGTGTCGCATTGGAAAAACTATTCTCAGGCGACTCGGATGATTATGACAGGACGTCGAACCTCACTATCAATTATCAATTCTTTTGCGATATGCTCTTAAAAGAAGAACTGCCGGTAGATGATTTGTTCGAAATGATTGGACGCTTAGAAATAATCAACATTACCTTAGAGCTAAGTGACAATGCCCAGCTTATTTTTGAAAGTCTCAATTCTACCGGTTTGGCGTTGTCAGAAGGGGATAAGATTCGTAACTATATTTTGATGGGGCAGTCGGTTGAAGATCAGAATAAATTTTTTAATGAGTACTGGGTTAAAATTGAAAAGTGCACCGGTAATGATGTGAGCGCTTTTGTAAGAGATTTCTTAAGCATTAAGCAGCAAGTGACGCCAAATATAGATGGTGTGTATGTGGCGTTTAAGCGTTATGTCGAAGATGGTAAGCTTGATATGCAGACCCTTTTAGGGGAGTTGCTTCAATATGCACGCTATTTTGAACGCCTTCGCACGTCTCAAAGTGGCTTGCATGATAAACGATTGGACGATTGCTTGTATCGCATGATGCGTTTGGAAATCACTGTGACTCGTCCATTTTTTATGGAGGTTTTGAAGCTAGAGCAGGATGGGGCGCTTTCTGTGAAAGCGGTGCGTCAGATTTTTGAAATGGCAGAAAGCTATTTGTTCCGAAGAAATATTTGCAGTGTGGCAACCAGTGCCTTGAACAAAATCTTTTTGACGCTCAACAAGGATATTCTTCGTTATGATGGGACAGCAAGTGACTATGTCAATAAAATGAGCTATACCCTCCTTAGCAAAAAGGAGAGCGGTCGATTCCCTAATGATGAGGAGTTTAGCAGAGCCCTTTCTCAAAAGTCGGTGTATTCCATGCGTGGGAAATACCGTGCCTACCTGTTTGAACGCTTTGAAAATCAAGGAACTTTGGAAACAAAAGACGTCTATAACCACTTGGATAATCGTGTATACAGCATTGAACACATTATGCCGCAGACGATTACACCTGCGTGGCGAGATGCGTTGGGCGCAGATGCCTTGGCTATTCACGCAGAGTGGAAGGACCGCTTGGCAAATCTTACGCTCACAGGCTATAATTCCAAGCTCAGTAATAAGTCTTTTGTTGAAAAACGTGATGCACAGGATGGTGGCTACAAAGCAAGTGGTTTGCGCATGAACCAAAAAATTGCGAAAAAGGAATCTTGGGGGTTAGTGGATTTGGAAGAGCGCGATGCAGAGATGGTGGCTCAGGCACTGACCATTTGGCGTTATCCGCAGACGGATTTTGTGCCGATTGACAAGGTTTTTGATTCTTGTACATTGGCTGATGAGGATTTTATCCTAACCGGCCGATACATTGAAAAATATGCCTTCCAAAACACGGAGCACCCGGCTGCAAGTTGGGCAGAGATGTTTGAATCGATGGTGCGCTATCTGCATGAAAAGGATAAATCTGTTTTGCCACAGTTGGCATATAGCGGAGAAAACAATGAACTGGGGCGTTATGTGAGTGATAAGGAGACAGATCTGCGTCAAGCCCTTGAAATAGATAACAGAATCTATATCGAACGTAATACTAGCACGTCAATGAAGATTTCCATTTTGCGTAAACTCTTTGTGCTCTATGGTGAGGATGCCGCGGATTTGATGTTCTACCTAAAAGACAGCGAGTATGAAAAAGAAGCCGAAGAACATCGATATGATTTAAGAATGCGTTATTGGGCATTTGCATTACCGTTGATTCAGGAGAAGCATCTCTATTTGGGTACCTTCAAAAATGTAAAGCCGACGACGACTAATTGGGTCACAGGTTCTTTTGATTTAGGTGGTTTTGGTATCAACTGTAGTGCAAATTATGAGAACGCTAAAGTATCACTTTATTTGGGAAAGGGAGATGCGGTAAAGAATAAAGAGGCCTTTGATCGATTGATTATTCATAAGAACGATATTGAAAAACAGTTAGGCGTACCTCTAGTGTGGGATCGATTGGATGATTGTAAGGCATCCACTATTACCTATACGCTCTCCAATGTGGGCCTTAAGGATGAATCTAGTTGGACACGTATGGCCAAATTTCATGCGGAATGGAGCTATAAGTTCTATCGCGTGATGGTGCCGTATTTATATGAAGGCACCGAAGAAAAGTTGCGTTTGCGAGAGCGTGCGGAGTGGTTGCGAGAATGGGCTGTCAATGTGCCTGGGGTGAATGTGAATCTACAGAAATCTAATACCACAGTCATACGATTTACCACCGATGCTATGTCACAGCTATTACCTGAGTCGGACATTGAAGACAGTGGTTGGAATACCGCCAATCACTATTTTTATGAAATCAAAAACCGCAATGATCAAGAGGTGTCGATTCAACTGGTAGTAAGCGTGGAAAACGCCAAAATAGAACTGCTGGCTACTTGTGAAAAAATCAATGCCATCTATCCGGTAAAAGCAAAATCGGAACAATGGAAATGGCGCACCATTTTTCGCACAAAAGGTATTGAGTCCAATGATGGCATTACCAAAGAAATCATGTTCAAAGGTTTGGATGAATGTTTGAAAGAACTTCAAGCCTTTGAGCAAGATCTCATTCAAAAGCTCGGATAATAGGAAGCCCTGCGAGAGGTCGCAGGGCTCAGACTGTCGAAAAAGGTCGCCGAAAGGCGGCCTTTTTCTTATATAATAGATAT
>USCP01000111.1 GCA_900553245.1 uncultured Peptococcaceae bacterium | reverse complement strand
CTACCGATACGGCATGGGGTGCAGCGACCGCAAGATTCACCTTCGGAGAACTTGAGGTAGTATTTTGCAATGGAAACCATGCAGTCATCTTCGTCCATGATAATCATCCCACCGGAACCCATCATAGAACCAATGGACACAAGGTTGTCGTAGTCGATTGGCAAATCAAGGTTCTTTTCGGAGATGCAACCACCGGAAGGACCACCGGTTTGAACGGCTTTAAATTTCTTACCGCCCTTTAAACCACCGCCAATACCATAAATAATTTCACGAAGGGTTGTACCCATAGGTACTTCTACAAGACCAACGTTGTTAACCTTCCCTGCAAGAGCAAATACTTTGGTCCCTTTGCTCTTTTCGGTGCCAATGCTAGAGAACCATTTTGAACCTTTGTTAATAATCGTAGGAATATTGGCAAAGGTTTCTACGTTATTAACGTTGGTTGGCTTACCCATGAACCCTGCTTCTGCTGGATATGGAGGTTTGGTGGATGGTTCGCCACGCTTCCCTTCCATGGAGTGAAGAAGCGCAGTTTCTTCACCACAAACGAACGCCCCAGCACCAAGGGTAATTTCGATATTAAAATCAAAACCGGTCCCCATGATGTCTTTACCGAGCAAACCGTATTCGGTGGCTTGTTCAATCGCATGTTCCAAACGGTTTACAGCGAGTGGATATTCGGCACGAATATAAATACGCCCTTCATGAGCGCCAATTGCATAACCGCAAATAGCCATTGCTTCGAGCACGCTGTGTGGGTCCCCTTCCAAAATGGAACGGTCCATGAATGCACCTGGGTCCCCTTCATCGGCATTACATACAACATATTTCACGTCGGCATCATAAGTAGATGCAATTTGCCATTTTTTCCCGGTAGGAAAGCCGGCACCACCGCGACCACGCAAGCCGGAATCAAGCACTTCTTGAATAACATCTTGAGGGGTCATTTCGCTCAAGCATTTGCCAAGTGCCATATAGGCATCATGTGCAATGCAGTCATCAATATCTCTAGGGTTTACAACCCCGCAATTCTTTAATGCAATACGCAACTGTTGAACAGGCTTAGTAGTTCCCATAATGATCCTCCTTACGCATTCACGTGACAGGTTTCGATTCTTGCATCGACTGGTTCCTGTTTCATGACATATTGTTCTACGATGTCACGTGCAATCTTTGGATCGACATCACCAAACATCACCGGATCTACGGTAATCCCAGCAACTTCGACGGTAGGTTCAGCATAACAGTAGCCCATGCAACCGGTTGGTTTAACAACAACGTTGTCTAATTGGTTGTCACTTACAGCTGCTTCGATGGCATCATATACTTCTTTAGCGCCGGTAGCGATTGCGCAAGTTCCCAATGCCACGCGAATTTCTACGCGACGTTCTTGGGACATTTGTTCTGCATGCAATGCTTCGCGTTTTGCCTTCAACGCTTCATAAGAATTTAAACGTTCACTCATTATGCTTCCTCCTCTTCTTCGATGTAGTAACTACGGATGACTTCTTTGACCTTATCACGTGTCATATGGCCATAGATTTTACCGTCAACAGCGATAACCGGTGCCAAACTACAAGCACCAAGGCAGTGAACGTGTTCTAAGGTGAACATGCCATCTTCAGTCATCTGACCGACTTCAACACCAAGTTCTTCCTTTACAACATCTAAAATACGTTCGCCGCCCTTTACAAAGCACGCAGTCCCCATACAGCAAGAAATGGTGTGGCGACCTCTTGGCTTCATGGTAAAGAAGGAATAGAAAGTAACAACGCCATATACCTTTGCAGAAGGTACGCCGGTTTTTTCAGCGACATAGATTTGTAATTCTTTTGGTAAATATCCAAACAACCCTTGGGCACGATGGAGAATCATAATCAAATGACTTGGCTTATCTTCAAATGAATTAATATAAGCATCCAGCTCATTTAATTTACTTTGATCTAACATTTCGTAATTCATTGTAACACCCCTTAACATCTTGCACGATGAGTTCAATGCCTGTTTATAAAAAAACAACCTTACACTCTTAATTATTGCTTCATGCACATATTATACACTACATCCTGAATTTTCGAAACATTTTGTTTTCCGCAAAATTAAGATTCTATTTATTATAACTGTGTGCAAATTCTAATACTTTTGTCTTTCTATCAAAAACAAATTTTATCTAGTATGCCATTTAAATATGCCATGGTAATACCGTAATTACTGATTGGCACTTGTTGTTTCTTGGCTTTAACAATTCGATTCTGTACTAACTTACGATTCACCACGCAGGCGCCACATTGAATAATCATATCGTAGTCACTAAGGTCATCCGGAAATTCAGGACCGGCAACCACGTCAAAGGTCAAACCATCTCCCAAACGTTTTTTCATCAGTTTAGGAATCTTCACGCGACCGATATCTTCTTCCAATGGAGCATGACTGCAAAGCTCCGCAATCATGATATGGGCATCCTTTGGTAGGCCATCGATGGCTTTTGCACCTTCTACATAAGTCGCAATGTCCCCCTTCTGTCCCGCAAAGAGCACCGAAAACGATGTGAGCGCTGATTCCTCCGGTTTGTTTTGTGCAACAAAAGAAAAAACCTGAGAGTCTGTGATAATGAGTTTTGGTGGTTGAACAAGGTTTGCGAGTGCCGTTTCAAACTGGTCAGGGGTGACTGATAGAATCACGCACTGTTTGTCTAAGAGCTCACGAGTGGTCTGCACCTGTGGCAAAATCAATCGTCCCTTCGGCGCTTGAATGTCCTGTGGCATCACTAGCATGACCACATCACCGGCACGCACTAAGCCGTTGGTGATATCTGGTTCTTCCGCAGCAGGATTGGCTGCAATCAACTTAAATCTCAATGCTTCCATATCGCTTTTTTCATGAATGTTAACGCAAAGAACCTCATCGCCAATCAATCCACGCACCTTTTGAAGCCACGTTTTCTCAGGAGTCCGGCAATCACATTTGCTCACCACGCCAATAACCGGTGTCTGCATTTCTTTAAATCGCGAGACCCATTGTTCTTCTTCGGTGATATCCTCTTTGTCAAAAATAATAACGGCAAGGTCCACTTTTTCTGCGCAGTGTTTGGTTTTGTCAATACGCAGTGCTCCCAATTCGCCGGAGGCATCGTCAAAACCTGCAGTATCTAAGAGCGTGCATGGACCAAGTCCATGCAGCTCTATATTTTTTTGTACAACGTCGGTGGTCGTTCCCGCCACCGGAGAAACGATCGTTACTTCTTGAGCAGTGAAGGCATTGATGAGGGTTGATTTTCCACTATTGCAGCGCCCAAAGAATCCAATATGAAGGCGATTTGCAACCGGTGTTTCTTGCAAGCTCATTGTGGACCTCCTTCTTAGAAACGGAAATCACGTTCCCCGTGTTCCATTTGCGCCAAATATTCGGTGACTTTTTGACGAACGTTATCTCTTGGAATATTTACCAACTGGTCTTGAATGAGTTTCTCACCAATTGCTCTTGTCTCAGGAGATGCATAATCCAACAGATATTCCTTGAGGGTCATCAACGCATTTGGATGGCAGCAGTTTTGAATTTCCCCACTCTTGCAAAGACTCATAAAGCGGTCCCCGGTACGGCCGGCACGATAGCATGCAGTACAGAAGCTAGGAATGTACCCAAAATCCATCAACCAATGGACCACTTCATCCAAGGTACGGGTATCGCTAACGTCAAATTGCGCGGAGTTTTCATCTTCGCTTTCGGCTTCAGCATAGCCACCCACGCTGGTGCGGGAGCCACCACTGATTTGGCTGATCCCTACATGGAGGGCACGTTCACGCACTTTTTGGCTTTCACGGGTACTGATAATCATACCGGTGTATGGAACTGCAATACGAATGCAGGCAATAATCTTAATAAAGGTATCATCATCAATCCCGTTATCAAAATCATCCGGATTGATATCATCAGCACGCTTGATACGTGGTACGCTGATGGTGTGTGGGCCAACCCCATGTACCGCTTCTAAGTGTTCCGCGTGCATCAAGATGCCGGCGAATTCATAACGATAACGTTCCAAGCCGAAGAGTACGCCCAAGCCAACATCATCAATGCCGCCTTCCATGGCACGGTCCATGGCTTCGGTATGCCAAGCATAGTTGTGCTTTGGCCCGGTTGGGTGCAATTCTTCGTAGCTTTCCTTATGGTAGGTTTCTTGGAAGAGGATGTAAGTCCCAATTCCGGCATCCTTGAGCATCTTATATTCTTCAACAGTGGTCGCAGCAATATTCACGTTTACACGACGAATCACACCATTGTCGTGAGTAGTATCGTAGATGGTTTTGATACATTCAAGAATGTATTCGATTGGATTATTCACCGGGTCTTCGCCGGCTTCGATGGCCAAACGCTTATGCCCCATATCTTGCAAGGCACGGACTTCGGTTGCCACTTCCTCTTGGGTCAATTTTTTACGAGTGATGTGCTTGTTCTTTGCATGGTATGGGCAATAAACGCAACCATTGACACAGTAGTTGGACAAATACAATGGCGCAAACATAACGATACGGTCACCGTAAAAGTCTTTCTTGATTTGTTCTGCCAAGGCAAAGATTTCCTTGTTCAGTTCCGGATCATCGCAAGCCAGAAGCACGGAGGCTTCTCTGTGGCTCAAGCCCTTGCGTTCTCTTGCTTTGTCAAGGATTTGACGAACAAGGGCCATATCATTTTTGTGGGCATCGGCATAAGCTAAAGTATCAAGGATTTCTTCGTGGTTAATAAATTCTTCTGCCTTCAAAGAACTTGGATTGTAAATAGTAGTCATTTTTGTTCTCCTCTCTTTTGAGTCAGCCTGTTCGAGCTTACTCATTAGATCTTGTAATCTCCTCTGTCAATCACAGCTTCATAGCCTATTGCTCGAAGCCACTCCGACAATGCCGCTACATTTTCAGCGGCTTCTCCGTCTAACGTTGCTTTGTTATCGTAGAGCGAATATTTTTTTCGTACGCTTTGTGGTGAAAGATTCGGCATCAACACATTGGCACCAGCTCTTAGCCCGGCTTCTCTGCCTGCTGGGCTCAAGGTTGCCAAGGCCGTTGTCGCCGGCAGCAACACATGGGGTAGCATGAGTCGCACCACTGCCAGCATCCATAAGGTATCCGCCAAGGTCCCAGCCTGTTCTTGTTCAAAGGGCGTATGCTTCGCCGGTAGGAAGGGGCCTAACCCGACCATCTGCGGATCAAAGGCTTTCATATAGCGCAAATCCGCCAACAGCTCTTGCCAAGTTTGCCCCGGGGAGCCCACCATAATACCACAGCCGGTTTGAAAACCAATATCCTTTAATTCCGCCAAGCAATGCAAGCGATGTGCTAAGCGCATCTCCGGTGGATGCAATTTTTCATAATGGCTTTGGGTGGAGGTTTCATGTCGCAAAAGATACCGCTCAGCGCCGGCATTAAACAAGCGCTCATAACTTTCCCGTGACCGTTCTCCCAACGAAAGGGTAATCGCACAATCCGGAAAACGACGGTGTACCTCTCCTACCCATTCCTCTAACACTGCATCGGTAAAAAAGGCATCTTCTCCCCCTTGCATCACAAAGGTACGAAACCCTAAGCCATAACCGTGTTCACAGCACGCAAGCAAATCCTCTAAACTCAAACGATAGCGCACTGCGTGAGAATTGCTACGACGAATACCACAATACAGACAGTCGTTCTTGCAAATATTTGAAATTTCAATGAGACCTCTGAGATACACTTTATTGCCGTAAACTTCTTTTCTCACCAAATCAGCTTGTGCATATAGATACGCATCTGTTTCCTCACTGCGTTCTCGATACAGCCGCGTAAAGGCTTCATCACCCAACGTTTGGTTGGCGCGTAACACATCAATAAGTTCAATCACCGATTGATTGCACATGGCACTTATACCTGTGAATAGCAGGCTTTTGCGTTGACGCCGTCCAAGCTGCCGACCTTACCGGTCAAGCTATTGATTTGATCTTGCGGCGCATCTACAACCAAGCAGATAACATTCATCTTTTTTTGGCGATATGGAATGCCCATACGACCTACAATGTATTCTCTAAAAGCATGTAAAATAGCATTCAACGCTTCAGTGTCCGCAGACTCATCAACGATAATGCCCAATGTAGCAACTCTAGTTTCCACGCGAGTTCCCCCTTTCAATGTTCGAAACGCCTATTAAACTTTCGAAACTTTTCTACAATTCATATTGTAGCATCAAAATGTCCTCGGAGCAAAGAAAGAAATTTTTATTGTACTACAACACCAACTCTAATGATTGCAAATCCGATGCTATTTCAGTTGAATACCAACTAAAATCGGACTGTTTTGTCATTGATCAGCTGTTGAATCGTCCTCTGTATTATAACACACACACCTTCAATAACCGCCTTATTATGAATAATCTCTTTATAAATGAAAAAACACCCCGTATTCGTCGAATACGGGGTGTCAGACTGTCGAAAAAGGTCGCCGAAAGGCGGCCTTTTTCTTATATAATAGATAT
>USCP01000110.1 GCA_900553245.1 uncultured Peptococcaceae bacterium | reverse complement strand
GCAAGCAAGCAAGCAAGCAAGCAAGCAAGCAAGCAAGCAAGCAAGCAAGCAAGCACTAATTCTGTATTTTCTTCTGTTGTCAAGCAATCTTCCGACAATTACATAGAATCAGAGGCGTACTCTACCCTTTTTTAGAAAGGGCAGGGTACGCCTTTTTGCGTTCTTTTGTAAGTTGGCAAAATGCAAGGAAAGGAAGAAAACCGATATGAAAAGAAAACTTGTGTCGTGGCTTCTCGTTGTATCCATGGCGTGCAGCCTATTTCCGGTGCCGACCTTGGCAGCGGAGAATTCTGCCGGTACAACACCAACGGTGAATGCCACCATTCAGCACGAAAAGGATGAGAGCGGAACGCCTACCGGTCAGATAAAAGCGCAAGTAGAAGCGTATTTGACTGATGATGCCGACAGAACACGAACAGTGAAGTCCTGCGATATTATTTTTTTGACGGAACAGTCGAACTTCATGAATACGGAAATCGGCTCAGCGGACTATGGGAATGAACGTAAGCTGATTTTGGAAGCAATGAACAAATTGGTGACAACGCTGCCGGCGCCAACCGACGGAGGCGAACACCGTGTAGCGGTTGCCGGTTATGGGCGCATTAGAAACACTGATTCTGTTGGCGATACCTATGACCCAAACTTGCATCCCGGTACACCGGTAGAACACATGTCAAATAGAAGCTTAAATACCGGCTATTATACTTATGATAATGGGTTGCCACAGTTTCATTCTGAATGGAATTGGACAGAGTGGGATAAGCAACAAGGGCATACCACTGAAACTTTGCCAAAATTACCTACAGATAATAATTATTTGGTAGGGGAAGCATATGACGATGTCTTTATGAGCGTGGAGCAGGCGAAGGACATTATTAACGCCGATAAAATGGTTCCTTGGTATGCGCGGGCAGCACGTATGGATGCCGGCATGACCATGGCGCAGGAGCTGGCGAAAATTGCCGAGAACCACGACGGAGATCGTAATTTGATTGTGTGCATCTCGACGTCGTCCTTACCGTATCAAAATCAAGGAAATTATCAAAACTACCAGAAGATACGTACTGACGCAGCGATTGCCGGCGCAAAGGTATTGAAAGAACGATACGGTGCGACTATTTTTGGTTTTGGGGATTTTCAGAAGCTCAATTTAGATCCTAATGAATTTCCTAATTTGCAAGATTATAACTCCCAACGCGATCACTTTAATAAAACCATGGCAACTATTTGTGGGAATAAGGCTACCGATAGCACCACAGGGGCTGAATATTTTAAAGGGCTCAGTCAGTCTCACGACATTGAAGAGGCCCTCAATGAGCTGATGACAAAGATTGATGAAACGGTTGGTCAGGGCGAAGCACAGTCGATGGACATTGATGCCACCACCTTTAGTGAAGATGGCACGATACGCTCTTGGAATGAGGTGAAAAAAGATCACCATTTGCTTTCTAGCAATAACATTAGAGAAACGGTGTCGGTGGATTATTATAAATTTACCGGCTACAAAAATGGGCAGCCAACTTTTAACGAGCAACCATACCGTCATACTGAAATGAACCTTGCGGATATTGGCAAGGGGGATTCATTAAAAATGACCTTGAAGCTATTACCGATTCCGCCAAAAACGAATGATAAAGGTGGAAAGTACGGGGAAAAGGTGGTCATCACCGTGACCGATCCAGTGTGCGTCAATTATCAATGGCTGGGGCGTTGGGAACCAACGTTTAATCCACCTAGCCACGAGCACGCCGCACGTGGCAGCAAACATACTCCTGCGAATCCACTCCAAAATGAATCCAACGGGACGAATTTGAATTTGAAATTTGATGGTTGGTATCGCCCTTGGAATGACAAAGTGGATAATGATGCGAATACCACCGGAAAGAAAATTTGGAACTATGGTGGGAAGAAATATGTAGAATATACCGGTACCGTGTTCCCGGATTTTGGCAATGACTTGGAGTTGTATGGTCGCTGGATTCCGTCTGTGAATGTGCATTTTCATTGGGTGGGGGCAGTAACGCCGGTGGATAAAAATGAACAAGAAATTGCGCCACCGTCAGATTTAAAATATGCACTTGATGATAATGGTGAAGCCATTTCTAATCCGACAAAACCAGCCATCGATGGCTATGCATTTGACGGTTGGTATAAAGACGCCGCTTGTACTGAAAAATTTGATGCAAATGGCCAAGGTGAAACCATCACGGGTCACACAGACCTCTATGGACGTTGGACCAAGGTCGGCACACAAACAGTGACGTTTAAGGTTGAAAACGGTACGTGGCATGAAAAAGAGGGGAATGCATGGCTAAACAATGAGAATGTGAACCGTGTAGACGATCAAACCGTCACCGTTGAAGTGCCGTTGCGTAATGGCAAGGGCACATTGACCTCCGACTTGGTGCCATTGGTTGATAAGGGGGATATGGAAGCGAGTACGGGTTATAAAGCACCGGGGACTTGGGGTGCTAAAGCGCCGGATACCAATACAGATGCCATTGTAGAAGGGGGAACTTACGTATATACGTATACTTTCCCGAAAGCAGATACATATACCATTACTTATCGTTGGACCGATGATACCAAGGAAATTCCTGAGGGTGTGAAATTACCAGCGCAGGGTGAAAAATCAGAAGATGAAATTGGGCAAAATTCAACATTTACCATTGAAACCGTATCTAATCAAAATAAAGATGAGAAGTGGACGTTTGAAGGATGGTATACGGTGCCAAATCCAGGTGAAAAGGATGAGCCGGTGCATCCAGAAGGCAGTGCCTATACTTTTAGTGAAGGTGCCGAGAAGAACCTTACCCTTTACGGAAGATGGACCCACGAGCCTTGTACAGTGACTTTCCGTGCAGATTATGAAGATATGCCTAATCGAGGTGGGCTGTTACAAACTGGGGAGAACACACAAGAAGTGTGGACTTGTGAAGTGCCATACGGTTCTACGATGAAGGCGTCCAATCAGATGGTACCAATGGGGGTGCCTAGTGCTGGGATTGTCAATAAGTGGTATTTCAGTGATTGGGATTTAGTAGAAGATAATGATGACAATACATTCTATGCCAATCCGGGTGTCAGCGAAATGACGGTGCGTGAGGATTTGACCTTTGTGGCGCAATGGTGGCCGATTGTCACCTTTAACGCCAACGGTGGACAATGGGATTTATCAGGCGGTGAGAAAGAACGTTATGTGAATGTTCCTCCGAATAATGACAAGATCGAAGCATTGCGTCCACCAACAAGAGCTGGTTATACTTTCCTCGGTTGGTATCGTGAGGCCATGGGTGGAGAAAAAATTGACTTTACGGAAACTACTTTTAATGGACCGGATACCGTGTATGCTCATTGGGGGAAAAATGCCACTGTCACGTTCAAAATTGAGAACGGTGCATGGTCATCAGATGGTTTAAAAACGGATAAGACCGTATCGGTGCTCCTGATTGACGGTAAAGGCACCTTACCAATCACCTCTGTGCCGGGAGAGGCGCTTATGGTGCCGGATTCGGGCTATGACAAATCTTCGGGGCACTGGGTGACGACGCCAAATACCGATGAAAACGGCATTACCGGTGATGTGACCTATATCTATCGCTTCGGTTCTAACTCCAGCGGTGGCGGCGGTGGCGGCAGCGTGGTTGACAAAGTGACGCTGCATTATGAATCCAACGGCGGTACCACCTATGCCGATGAAAAATATAGCAAGAACACGGTGGTGACTTTGGATAAGTTGCCAGCACGTGAAGGGTATCAATTTACCGGTTGGTATGCTGATGAGGCGTTGACCGAAAAAATTACGGACATTAAAATGACGTCCGACAAAACCGTTTATGCCGGATGGCGTGCGGCAACGGTGCCGGATTGGCTCAATGGTGACGACCACTTTGCTTATGTCGTCGGTTATCCGGATGGCAACGTGGGACCATTGGACCCAATCACCCGTGCAGAAACAGCCACCATTTTCTTCCGTTTGTTGAAGGATGAAGTGCGCGACGGTCATTTGACTTATAGCGGCAATTTTGATGATGTGAAAGTCGGCGATTGGTACAATTTGCCGGTGTACACCATGAATAAGCTCGGTATCATCAAAGGGCGCAGTGAAAACACTTTTGCACCAAAAGCGTCGATTACCCGTGCGGAATTTGCCGTGATTTGTGCGCGTTTTGATACCGGTGTGACAGAGGAGTATGATAAATTTACCGATATTTCCGGTCACTGGGCAGAAAAGGACATTGAACGGGCGGCGGCACTTGGTTGGGTACAAGGGGATCCGAGCGGGAAATTTAATCCGGATGCGAATATTACCCGTGCGGAAGCCATGTCGATGATCAATCGTGTGCTCTGTCGTATTCCGGAAAATGCCAATGATTTGCTTTCGGATATGAATGTGTGGCCGGATAATAAACCGGGGGCTTGGTACTATTTGCCGGTGCAAGAAGCCACCAACAGCCATGATTACAAGCACAAAGGCGAGGTTTATGAAACATGGATTGCTATGAAGGAAGATCCGGACTGGAGCCGTTATGATCAGTAAAGTGCTTTTAAGGGGATGCCACCTGTCGTTTGACGGGTGGCATTTTTGCGTTGTTTATGAAAGGACGTTGCGTGATTCAAGGAGAGCCGTTATACTGGTAAAAAGTTATTGAACCAGGGAGGCATGCCCTCAAAAGCAAAGGAGGACACAATGAAAAAACATTTATCAATGATACTGGTGGCAAGTTTGCTGCTCCTATGTTTGGCAGGTTGTGGAGCGACGACCGAAGAAACAACGGAGGGTGTCACCATAAATAAAAAGTATAGTGAAGAAACCATGGCCACTGTTACAGGAGAAGCGATTGATATTGCCCATTCATCATTTGCCCTTGGTGCCACTGCTTATGGGTATTCGATGGTTTATCCGAAAAGCTGGGAAGCGATTCCGGAGATGAATCTGTATTTGGCACGTGATGACAGTGTTTGTGTGGCAAGTTATGTGCCGCAGGCGACGGTGGAACAATTGACGGCCATGGCAGATAGTGAAATGAGCGACGAGGAAATGACACAAGCGAACGAGTTGCTTACAGCGTCGTTGGTGCCATTTGCAGCATTGTGCGCATTGGGGCAGGAGCAAGAGGAACTGCCTAGCGTGCTTGAAAACTACCATCAATCGGAGTCCATTGCTTCAGCCAATGGCTACGAGTATGTGCTTTATTACAATACGGATTTTGAGCGTGCGGGGCTTGCGGAGGAAGATCTTGCCAATTTGTCAATTTTGGCTGATAGCGTGCCAACCATGAAAGACAATATTTTGCTGTTTCCACCGCAAAATGCTGAGGCGTCCGGTTTTGAAGGTTCTTTGGAACAGTTCAGTGCCAAGGACATGGACGGTCAAGCAGTGGACGAAGGGGTGTTTGCCAACTATGAGTTGACGATGGTGAATATTTGGTCCACATGGTGTGGGTATTGCATTGAAGAAATGGACGAGCTTGAAGCACTGTATCAGAAGCTGCCTGCCAATGTGAATATGATGACGATTTGTGCCGATGCAAACGAAGAAAAAGCATTGGCGGAAGACATTCTTGCTGATAACGGTGCCACTTTCCAAACCTTGGTGGGCAATGACAATTTGCAGGACACCTTGTTGCAATATATCAATAGCTATCCGTCAACGATTTTTGTGGATAAAAATGGAACGATTGTTGGAGATATTCAGCAGGGGGCACCGGGACGAGATGTGTTGGCTGGGTATCAGGCATTGATTGACGATCGTTTGACTTTGGTGGCAGAAGATGGAGGAGACACTGCATGGCTCAAGGAAAACGAAAAGCACTGATACGTGTGGCATTATTGGTGGTGGCAGTGGCGTTGATTGTCATTGGTGTGGCACAGGGGGAGGCACAGATGGTCTTTACCAAGGCGGCTGCGATTTGTCTTGAATGTATAGGAATTGGCTAATGGAAGAACGGATGAAAAAACAAGGGCGATTTCGCCTGTGGATACAAGTGATTTTTACAGCCTTGGTGAACGGTTATGCCATTGGTTTTGTCAAGGGGCAGATTTTTCGAGGTGAAAGCAAGACGATTTGTGTACCAGTACTCAATTGTTATTCTTGCCCAGGCGCGGTGGGCGCGTGCCCGATTGGTGCTTTGCAAGCCGTGCTGGGAAGCCGTGGCAATCAGATGGCGTTTTATGTGTTAGGTACGTTGATGCTCTTTGGTGTGGCCTTTGGGCGACTCATTTGCGGTTTTCTCTGTCCCTTTGGTTTGGTGCAGGACCTCTTGCACAAGATTCCACTACCAAAGTGGGAATTGCCGCGTGCCGTTGACCGCCCTTTGCGTGGGCTCAAATATGTGATGCTCGTGGGTTTGGTCATCTTGGCACCGATGTTTATCGTGAATGAATTCGGCATTGGCGCTCCAGCCTTTTGCAAATGGATTTGTCCTGCAGGGACCTTGGGTGGTGCTTTTCCGCTTCTCAGTATGAACGACAGCCTACGCGACGGCTTGGGGATGCTCTTTAGTTGGAAGGTGGCGGTGCTTGTGGTGATTGTCGTGGCTTCTGTCGTCATGGCACGCCCGTTTTGCAAATACCTCTGCCCGCTCGGCGCCTTCTACGGGCTCTTTAACCGCTTTAGTCTGTATCAGCTGGCGATTGACCACCGCGCATGCGTGGATTGCAAAAAATGCGAACAGGTTTGCCCGATGCAA
>USCP01000109.1 GCA_900553245.1 uncultured Peptococcaceae bacterium | reverse complement strand
GATAACGTGGTCCGTTACCACCACCGAGATTGGTGCTAAAGTAAATGTGGCTTGGTAAGCTTGGCGCCGGCATGAAAATCCAAAAAAGGATATAGAGTGCAGGGCCTGGAATACCGCCCGGTAACAGCAAAAGTAAAAAGATGAAGCGGAAGATGGTAGGGGAGATGCCAAAATATTCCCCAAGACCACCGCATACCCCGCCGATTTTTCTTTGCGTTGCGGAACGGGTCAATTTCTTTTTCATGAAATCACCTCAATAAACACTGGGGTTAGATGCATTGGAACGGAAGCTCGCACATATCTTCGAAGTAATCCATATCAAGGATTTCGAGCTCATCATTGGTTTTACGAATCAGTCCTTCCACTTCGAGGTTGCGCATTACAGTCGATACAGACACGCGGTTAATCCCGATGTATTTGGAAATATCGTAGTGAGAAAGTTTTCCATAGAAAATATAATGGTTGTTGTTTAAACGATGCCCGTATTCGAGGACATATTTATAAATAAATTTGCACACGCGATAGCGTGGATCCTTTACGAGGTCATCGGCCACTTGATGGTGGGCGTTAAGGGACAAGGTGCAGAGCCAATCAATTAAAATTTTGTTGAGCTCCGGACGTTCAATTAGCAACCCATCAATAAATTCGCGACTGAAACGATAGATGGTGCAATCTGTTTTGGCGATGATTTGCTCGCTGGAATCGCTGGCTTCATTTAAGAAGAACAGAGATTCAGCGCAAAGGCTTGGGGCCATCAGAACGTGGATAATGCGTTCCTTGCCGTTAGGAGTGAGAATGCTGTGGTAGGCAATCCCCTTGGTGATAAAATATAAGTAATCCACCGGCTGACAGCTTGCGATGATACAACTGCCCTTTTTAAATTGAAGTTTTTCTGCTTTGTCGAGGTAGTCAGAAAGAATAAAGAGTTGTTCGTCCTGACGGAAGAAATATTCCATTTCTTTGTTAGATGTTTTTTCTGACATAAAGATTCTCCTTTGTATGATAAAAGAGTTGATAAACTATTACGTATTATAACATGAAGGCGTAAAAAACGAATGATAAAATGGTAACATTTTTTGCGAAAAAGAAGTAAATGCGATATACTACCAGTATCGCGCAATGAGGGGAGTTGTGTCTGTGATTGCATTAGGGGCACATATGACAACGGCAAAAGGTTTCAATAAAGCTGGCGAGGATGCACGGTATATCGGTGCTGATGCCATGCAGGTGTTTACGAGAAATCCGCGTGGTGGTCGAGCACGGGCGCTCAAGGATAAAGAATTAGAGCGCTTAAGAGCGCTTCGTGATGCTGGGCTCAAGGTGGTTGCACATGCGCCGTATACGGTTAATCTGGCCTCAAGCAAAGACGATGTGCGAGACTTTGGCGTTCGCACCATCAGTGAGGACTTACAACGTATTGTATCAATAGGTGCCAAGGGATTGGTTGTTCACAGTGGGGCACATACCGGCGCCGGTAAAGAACGAGGGCTGCAGCGTCTGATTAAAAGTCTTGAGGAGCTTTTGCCGCAAGTGCCGGCAGGGCACAGAATCCTATTGGAAACCATGAGCGGGCAAGGGACGGAACTTGGTTCATCCTTTGAGGATTTGGCACAGGTCTTAACGTATTTTGACTTTGCGCCTAGCTTAGGAATTTGCTTGGACACTTGCCATTTATTTGCGGCAGGTTATGATGTGCGTGACTGGCAAAATCTGAAAGCTCAGTTTACCGCACACATGCCCTGGCATGTGATTGGTTGTATACATCTCAACGATAGCAAAACAGAACGTGCCAGCCATAAGGACCGTCACGAAAAACTGGGGGACGGTTGTATTGGTTGGGAGGGACTTTCAAGCATCGTTTTAGCAGAAAAAAACAATACGTTTCCTATTATAATGGAAACACCAAATGAGTTAATTGGGTGGGCAGACGAAATCGCTCGTCTTAAAAAAGTGTTGAAACAATAAGGAGGAACCATGGCTTTTCGTTTAATGGATTTTGGTATCCCAAATTTCGATACCAATGTAGACTATCTTTATAAGACAGCTGTTGAGCATGGCGAAAGCCATGTTTGCGGCAATGAGGAGTATCTTGTTTATCGTATGAATCATACACCGATGTTGGTGGTACTTCGTTTTCAATTTGAAGAAGACGGGGAAACCCCAGCCAATGTCATTGCTCATACGGTATTAGACAGTGCGTTACGCTGGCCTCAGGAGATGGTGCAATCGGTAGAAGGTGACCGTGCTGTCATTATGGATGGCGGTATGTGGTTCAATGCAGAGCTCATCAATCCGAGTGCGGAAGGCGATGAGTACATTCCGACCATCTATCCGGATCAAGTAAAATTTGGACGCACACCAATCAGCTGTGATGCCGATTATACCTATACTGAGGGCAAGTTTGTACCGGGAACTGATGGAAACGTGCAGCTGCTTGCGCGTGTTGAGGCGGTTACTCCGATGATTGTAAGCAAGTTGTGGCTATTTAGTGTGGTGCGTTTAAAAACCGAAAAAGGTTTGATTGATGTGACCGTGGGCCGTGACGCGATGGAAAAGCAATTGGATTTTTGCAACGTCGGTGATTTGTGTTTTATTCAAGGGCCTTTGTCTTTGATGAAAACCTGGGAATAAATTTCTACAAAAAAGCGAAAGAAAGGCTTGACGAGTCCGAAGGTCTGAAATATAATAATATAGTCTGAGTATCGAATGATTTTAAGTGAAAGAGGTGTGAGTGATGAAAACAGGGATTCATCCTAACTATAATGAAGTTAAAGTAATCTGCGCTTGCGGTAATGAATTCACAACCCGTTCCACTAATAATGGCGACATCAAGGTTGAAGTATGTTCCGCATGCCATCCTTTCTATACTGGGAAACAACGTCTTCGTGGTGCAAAGGGTCGCGTAGAAGCTTTCAACAAAAAATACAAACGCGACTAATTTTTGTCGAATGTTCAAACCCTGCGATGGTTATCGCAGGGTTTTTTGTTGCGTCAAAATAGGATACCGACTCCTTCTTAAAAGTTTCTATCGTGGTCTTGTGTCCAAGGGAGACAAAAAAATTTTTTACTTTTTCTTTGGGAATAATATGAAGGAAATGTGAATACTGTGAAGAGTGTGCGGGAGATGTCAAGTAAAATCCCGATTTTTTGTTGTCAAATCTAATTAAATTTGCTAGTATAACAGTTGTTACGATGGACGGTTTGCAAATAGAATCGTTCAAATTTTGCAATTATTTGCTAAAACTTATGTAAAAGGAAAGGATGTAGAAAATGAAGCATAAGAAATTGATGTCTGTGCTGATTTTGGCAGTGCTCGCTATGCTCGTTCCAAACGCTGCATTTGCTAGCGGCGAAGCGCTTGGCGATCAATTGCCACTCTGGAGTATGATTCCATTTGCTGGGATGCTCCTCTCTATCGCTATCTTCCCAATTGTTAAACCACATTGGTGGGAAAAGAACATGTTGTGGGTAGCACTCTTCTGGTCTTTTGTATTCCTCGTACCATTCTTCTTCGTATATGGTACCGATGAAACCATCTACCAGTTGATTCATACCGTAGTTTTGGACTACGTACCATTCTTGCTCTTGTTATTTGCACTCTATGCAGTAGCAGGTGGTATTGTTATCAAGGGTTCCATGGTAGGGACTCCTAAGCTCAACACCATCATCCTTGCAATTGGTACCGTACTTGCAAGTGTTATCGGTACTACCGGTGCGGCAATGGTATTGATTCGTCCGCTTATTCGTGCAAATGAATTCCGTAAACGCAAGATGCACACCATCATCTTCTTTATCTTCTTAGTCTGCAACATTGGTGGTGCGTTGACCCCTGTTGGTGACCCACCACTCTTCATGGGCTTCTTGCGCGGCGTTCCATTCTTCTGGACCACCATTCACTTGTTGCCATTGTACGTATTTACTTCTGTTGTTCTCTTGGTACTCTATTACTTTGTAGAATCCAAAAACTATAAGAAGGACCTTGCAGAAGGTTGCGTACAGCCTGAACATACCGGCGAAAAAATCAAAATCGAAGGTCTCCACAACTTACTCTACATCGTATTGATTCTCTTCGCTGTAGTTATGAGTGGTACCCTCGCTCAAAGCCCAATGTTCCAAAACCCAGACGGTTCTGTAAAGGGTCTCCATCTTTACAGCCTCCACGGTCACGACCTCGTGGCTACCTGGCCTAATATTATCAAGGACGTTCTCCTTCTCGTTGCTGCGTTCCTCTCTATGAAGACCACCAAGAAGGAAATTCGCGAATTCAACAACTTTAACTGGGCTGCTATCGAAGAAGTTGCTAAGCTCTTCATCGGTATCTTCATCACCATGATCCCAGCACTTGCTATTCTCGGCGCTCGTGGCGCTAGCCTTGGTTTGCACACCGAATGGCAATTCTTCTGGAGCACCGGTATGCTCTCCGGGTTCTTGGATAATACCCCTACTTACCTCGTATTCCTCACCACTGCTGCAGCTATGGGTGCGGCTGAAGGTTTGGCAACCACCATTGGTATTGTTGAAGCGCCAATCTTGATTGCTGTATCTGCCAGAGCGGTATTCATGGGCGCTCTCACCTACATCGGTAACGCACCTAACTTCATGGTTCGTTCCATTGCAGAAGAAAGCAACATCAAGATGCCAAGCTTCTTTGGCTACATGAAGTGGTCTTTCGGGATTTTGATTCCATTGTTCCTCTTGGACACCTTAATCTTCATGCTTTAATCTTAAAATCAATAAGGAAACGGCGTCATTGTCGTTTCCTTATTTTTTTGCTAAAAATTGTAGGGAAAAGCATAAAGAGGAATGAAAAAATATGGGCCATGTTGTATAATTGAAAGTGAAATGTTTTTGAAACATGTGATTAAGGATCCCGAGCGACAGCAAGGGTGGGAGGTAATTATGGACGAAAAAGAACTGCAATTAAAGGCAAACACGATTCGTCGTGATATTGTCAAAATGATTGGTGCAGCAAACAGCGGTCACCCAGGTGGATCTCTTTCCGCAGTGGAATTATTAACTTATCTTTATTTTGAAGAGATGCACATTGACCCGGCCCAACCAGATATGCAGGATCGTGATTTGTTTGTGCTCTCTAAAGGGCACGCAGCGCCGGTGTTGTACGCGACTTTAGCGGAACGTGGCTTTTTTGCGCCAGAAGAATTGATGAGTTTGCGCAAACTCGGCAGCATGTTGCAAGGGCATCCTGATATGCGTAAGGTACCGGGCGTTGACATGTCAACTGGTTCTCTCGGAACTGGGATTTCTGCAGCTGTAGGGATGGCTCTGGCAAAACAACTCGATAAGAGTGAACGTTATGTGTATGCGCTCCTTGGTGACGGTGAACTCGAAGAAGGGCAAGTATGGGAAGCTGCTATGGCGGCTGCACATTACAAGCTCACTCACTTGATTGCATTCGTCGATCACAACGGCTTGCAAATTGACGGCCGTTGTGCAGATGTTATGAATGTGGATCCTGTTGATGAAAAATTTGCAGCTTTTGGTTGGGATGTGCAAGTCATCGATGGCCATTCCTATGATGCCATTGCAACCGCCATCAAAAATGCCAAGGCAGCAACCAGCGGTAAGCCTCAAATGGTTGTCATGAATACTGTTAAGGGCAAAGGCGTTTCCTTTATGGAAGATCAAGCAGGCTGGCATGGTAAGGCGCCAAATGCTGAACAAGTGGCAGAAGCGTTGAAAGAATTAGGGGAGGAAGCGTAAGAATGGAGAAACAAGCAACACGTGAAGCATACGGTCAGGCACTCGAAGAACTCGGCGCTGTCCGCCAAGATGTTGTCGTTCTCGATGCGGACTTGTCCAAATCAACCAAGACCAGTGTGTTCCAAGCAAAATATCCTGAACGTTTCTTTAACGCTGGGATTGCAGAACAAAACCTGATGGGCCTTGCAGCAGGTTTTGCGGCAGCAGGGAAGGTACCGTTTGCAAGTACTTTTGCTGTATTTGCTACCGGTCGTGCATATGACCAAATCCGTAACTCTATTTGCTATCCACGTTTGAACGTGAAGATTGCAGCGACTCACGCTGGGATTACTGTTGGTGAAGACGGCGGGAGTCACCAAGCTTTGGAAGATATTAACCTCATGCGTGGTCTTCCAAATATGACGGTGTTGGTACCGGCTGACGGTCCAGAAGCAAAGAATGCAGTAAAGGCGGCTGCTGACTATGAAGGCCCTGTGTATATCCGTCTGGGCCGTTCCGGTGTGCCTACCATTACCGATGCGGACGTGCCTTTTGTAATTGGTAAGGGCCGCGTGATGCGTGAAGGTGCCGATGTGACCTTAATCGGTTGTGGGATGATGGTGGCTAAAGCCCTTGAAGCTGCTGATGTATTGGCGGCAGAAGGTGTGAATGCAGCAGTAATCGATATGAGCACCATTAAGCCGATTGACCGTGAATTGATCGTTGAGTGGGCGAAAAAAACCGGTGCAATTGTGACTGCTGAAGAACATAACGTGATTGGTGGTCTCGGTAGTGCTGTGGCTGAAGTGCTTGTTGAAGAAGTGCTTGTTCCAATGGAACGCGTTGGGATTGAAGACGTCTTTGGCGAAAGTGGTACCGGTGGCGAATTGGTTGAAAAATATCGCCTCACTGCCGAACACATTGTAGAAAAAGCTAAACGTGCCATCGCGCGCAAATAATTGGATGAATTGAACGACCGAGTGCATGCACTCGGTCGCAGACTGTA
>USCP01000108.1 GCA_900553245.1 uncultured Peptococcaceae bacterium | reverse complement strand
TCTTGATGACTGGTTTTTCTTGGCCAGCTAAAAAGGCGCTGCCACTCGCATGGGCGATTACTTTTGTTTCTGCAATCGCATTGTGGAAAATGACCCCTACCCATGCTATCGGTTATACTTTAACCGGTTTCCTTAGTGCATTCGAAGTACTCGTTATTATCTTCGGTGCGATTCTTATTATGAATACCTTATCCAGATCCGGCGCGATGAGTGCCATTAACCGTATGTTTACCGGTATTACTCCGGATGCGCGTTTACAGGCTATTATCATCGGGTTCATCTTTGGTGGGTTTATCGAAGGGGCTGCAGGTTTTGGTACCCCAGCTGCTCTTTGTGCACCACTTCTTATCAGCGTAGGCTTCCCTCCGTTGGCAGCTGCAATCGTGGCACTTCAATTTAACTCCATTCCTGTGCCATTCGGTGCTGTAGGGACTCCTACCAATACTGCGTTTACCACTGTTGCAAGTGCATTGGAAAATCCGGATGCATGGAAGACTGCATTTACTCAATGGTCTGCCTTGCCACTTGCTGTCTGCGCTCCAATCATCTTAATCATTGGTGTAGCAGTTCTTACCAAAACCTTTGGTAAAAACAAGAAATTCAGCGATGTTGTGCCGGTTATTCCGTTCATCATCTATGTCAGCGTATTGTTTGACGCACTTTATCTTTTGATTGCAACCTTCGTAGGTCCTGAATTGACTTCCTTGGTATCTTCTGTTATTACCTTGTTTGTGGTTATCTTTACCACCAAAAAAGGTTTCTTGGTACCAAAGCATGTTTGGACCTTTGATAAAAAGGAGGCTTGGGATAAGAGTTGGCTCAATGCAACCGATGTACCGGCGCCAAAAACCAGTGATATGTCTTTGGTAAAGGCGTGGATCCCATACTTCATCATTGCAATCATTTTGGTTGCTACTCGTGTTACCCAAACCCAGGGTGCTGCTTGGTCTAATACTTTAAAAACCATGACCATTGGTACTGGTGAAAGTGGCGCTATTTTAGGGCTTGACTGGAACTGGGCAATTTTATGGAGCCCTGGTATTGTCTTTATTTTAGTTGCGGTGATTACTTTCTTCTTACACGGTATGCGCTCCAGAGAAATCAAGGGTGCTTTTGAAGACACGATCAAGCAGGTAACCGGTGCTGCAATCGCCCTTTTGTTTGGGGTTGCGATGGTTAACTTGTTCCGATTTACCAACATCGATTCCGCATCCATGACCGGTGTTGCGGAAGCTGTTAAGAACCCAATGTTGCTCGTTATGGCACAAGCACTTGCTAGTGTTGCTGGGAAGGCATACATTGTGATTGCACCGTTTATTGGGGTGCTCGGTTCCTTCATGTCTGGGTCTAACACTGTATCTAATACTTTGTTTGCATCCCTTCAATATGAAACTGCTTCCCTTTTGACGATGCCTACTGTCTTTATCGTAGCGCTTCAAAATATTGGTGGTGCGATTGGTAACATGGTTTGCGTTAACAATGTGGTTGCGGCTTGCGCGACAACAGGGACCATTGGGAACGAAGGTAAAATTATTCGTACCAATGCATTGCCGATGATTATTTTAAGCATCATTACTGTTGCTGTTGTTGGCGGTGCGATGCTTATGGGATATACTCCTGTTTCGTAAGTTTGATTATAAAACGCGTATTCTCAATCGAGAGTGCGCGTTTTTTTGTATTTACGCGAGAATATGCATTTATATAGGAAGTAAGCGAGTAAAATCATTCTTGTGATATTATGAAAAAAAGTGGGCGGAAACGGCTTCATGACGCTATTCTGTAATGACAAAAGAGGGCAATAGTGATATAATCTATATATTGTTTTTTGGTAAATATCATATTGGTATGGATTTGCCAATGATGTGGCAATTGGGCCGTATCAATTATTAGTGATAGTAGATAAGAGAGGAACGACAATGAAAGAAAATTTTCTGGATATTTATGCATCTGACGTTTTTAGTGACGCGGTGATGCAGCAAAGATTGCCAAAGAAAGTCTATCAATCCTTAAAGGCGACCATTCAAACTGGGTCTGATTTGGATCCTCAAATTGCTGATGTGGTTGCATCTGCAATGAAAGACTGGGCGGTTGAAAAGGGTGCAACCCACTTTGCGCATTGGTTCCATCCGTTGACCGGTGCAACAGCAGAAAAGCATGACAGTTTCCTTTCTCCACAAAGTGACCGTTCTGCGATTTTGGAATTCTCCGGTAAGAATCTTGTTGTTGGGGAACCGGATGCATCTTCTTTTCCATCCGGCGGCTTGAGAGACACTTTTGAAGCACGTGGTTACACAACTTGGGATCCGACTTCTCCTGCGTTTGTGAGAGATGGTTCCTTATATATCCCAACTATTTTTATTTCTTACAACGGCTATGTGCTTGATAAAAAGACGCCATTGTTGCGTTCTATGGCGTTGGTGGATAAGGAAGCACAACGTATTTTGCGTTTGTTTGGGGATACAGATACCAAACGTGTTATTCCGTCTATGGGCGCGGAACAGGAATACTTCCTTGTTGATGCGGACCTTTTCAAAAAACGTGAGGACTTGGTGATTTGCGGTCGTACTCTTTTTGGGGCACCGGCACCGAAGGGACAAGAATTCTCCGACCACTATTTTGGCGCTATCAATACCCGTGTGGCTGAATTCATGAAGGATGCGGATGAAACCTTGTGGCGCATGGGTGTGCCAATCAAAATGAAACACTCCGAAGTGGCACCTTGTCAATTTGAAATTGTACCTAACTATGATTCTTGCAACGTTGCGAACGACCAAAACCAATTGCTCATGGCGACCTTACAAGAAGTGGCACGCAAGCATGGTTTAGAATGTCTTTTGCATGAAAAACCGTTTGCCGGTATTAACGGTTCCGGTAAGCACATTAACTGGTCTTTAGCGACTGATAAGAATGAAAATCTTTTGAGTCCTGGTTCCAGTACGATGGAAAATGCGCGTTTCCTGTTGTTTGTATGCGCGATGATTCATGCGGTAGATGAATACCCTGAATTGCTTCGATTGACCATTGCAAGTGCCGGCAACGATCACCGTTTGGGCGGACACGAAGCGCCACCGGCTATTTTAAGTATTTTCTTGGGTCAAGAATTGACCGACATTCTTGAAAACTTTGAAGCTGGTGCTAAATACAACGCTGTTGACAAGGGTTACATTGAACTTGGCGTTAATACGTTGCCACCACTTCCACAAGATATTTCCGACCGTAACCGTACTTCTCCGTTTGCCTTCACCGGTAACAAGTTTGAGTTCCGTATGCCGGGTTCTTCCTTGTCCACTGCCGGTCCAAACATTGCTATCAATACTGCGATTGGCGACATTCTCCGTGATTATGCAGATCGTTTGGAAGATGCAGAAGATTTCTGGACAGAGCTTACGCATCTCTTAAGCGATGAATTGGCAGCGCACAAGCGTGTCATCTTTAACGGCAACAACTATTCCGAAGATTGGGTAGAAGAAGCGGAACGTCGCGGTTTGCCAAACTTGGCAAATTCCATCGAAGCATATCCAAAATATGTGGAGCCAAAAACCATGAACTTGTTCGTGAGAAACGGCATTTATTCTGAAGAAGAAGTATACTCCAGAATGGAAATCCACATGGCAACTTACAGCCGTACCATCAATATTGAAGCGCTTACTATGATTGAAATGTCCAAGAAGGACATCATTCCATGTGTATTGCGTTATGAAAATATGCTCGCAAAGCTCTTGGCAAATAAAAAGAGCATCGGCTTAGACATTGAAAAGACCGTCGAATTCGGTATTATCAACGACCTGTCCGAAGCACTCAGCCATTTAAATGATGCACTTGCAGTGCTTGAAAAGGAATTGGCAGAAGCGCAAAATGACGAAAATCTTGAAAGTCAAGCGCGTTTGTATCAAAGCAAGGTATTGCCTGCAATGAATGTATTGCGTGCCTACAGTGATGCCATCGAACCTATGGTAGACGAGTGGGGTATTCCGGATTATACAGCTTTGTTACTGGGGTGCTAATTGAACGATTATAAAAGAATGGGGGGCTATGAGAGTCCCCATTCTTTTTGTTGAAAGTCGCTTTGGCTATGATGAAAGGGTGTTAGAATGGGCAGTGGAACGAAACTGAAACGTCGTTCTTTGGCACAGATTACAGGCTTTCTCGTTATTATGAGTGCCTTGTCTCGCGTGCTCGGTTATGTTCGTGAAATTGTTATGACCACTGTTTTTGGACAGGGGTGGATGACCGATGCTTATAAGGCGGCGTTTTTGATTCCGGACTTTCTGTATCTCGTTTTGATTGGCGGGGCTTTTTCCACGGCGTTTATTCCGGTCTTGAGTGAATATGTCAATAAGGACCAAGAGGATGAGGCGTGGAAGGTGGCAAGCACCATTTTTAATGGGATGTTGATTGCTGTATTTGTCGGGATGGCATTTTTTTACTTTTCGGTGCCGTTCATTATGGATGAGTTTCTGGCGGTCGGCTATGCCGAACAAACAAAAGAGCTTGCCATCTATCTTACGCGTATTATGTTGATTCAGAGTTTCTTTATGTGCTTGAGTGGGGTCTTTCAGGGCATTTGTCACGTCTATCAACAATTTACCGCGCCTGCAGTGGGCTCACTGCTTTACAACATTGCTATTATTGTCTTAGGGATTTGGCTCATGCCTCGCATTGGGATTACCGGTTTTGCGATTGGCGTGGTTGTAGGGAGTTATCTTAACGTTATTGCCCATTTTCCTATTCTTTTAAAGATTGGTGTCAAATGGAAGCCGGTGTTGGATTTTAGACATCCGGGTGTGAAGGAGTTTTTCCGTTTGTCTATTCCGGTGGTGCTTGGCTTAAGCGTCATCTACTTGAATTTCTTTGTTACTCAAAATTTGGGCAGTCAATTGGATGAAGGTACCGTGACAGCACTCAATAACGCGAACCGTTTGATGCAACTGCCTGTAGGGATTTTTGCGACAGCGATTGCTTCTGCGTTCTTTCCGACTTTAACTGAAATGATTGCAAAGAATGACATTAAGAACTTCAAGGCAAAGCTCGTAGAAGGGGTTAATCTGAATAATTTTATTTTGATTCCTGCGAGCGTCGGTTTGATGGTCGTGGCAGAACCACTGATTCGTGCCCTCTTTATGCAGGGGAAATTCACTGAAGAGAATGTGGCAGTAACAGCATCTGTGTTGGTGGTGTATTGTATTGGGATTTTAGGGTACAGTCAGCAGCAGGTTCTCAACCGCGGAATGTACGCGTTGCGTGATTCAAAGCGCGCTGTAATTGTCAATTGTGCGATTATCATCATCAATATTATTTTGAGCTTGTTACTGGTGAAACCTCTCAGAGCGCAAGGATTGGCGTTGGCATATTCCATTGCCGGCTTGATTTCTATGGTGCTTCTGTATATGATCCTCTACAAAAAGGTCGGGGATTTGGGTGGTCGTGCGATTATGACATCGTTGGTAAAAACAACCATCGCTTCTGCGGTGATGGGGGTTGGTGTGGTGTTGTTCCTGAAGGTCAGCGATTTATTTATTGATATTACCTCCAAGGCCCAGCAGTTGATTGAGCTCTTTGGGGCCATTGGTGTTGGGGTTGTCATCTTTGTTGTGATGGCAGCGGTGCTCCGCATTGAAGAAATGCAGGCGGCCTTGTCGTTGGTGAAGCGAAAACTGCACCGTTCATAATAGTGAAAGGAGATTCTATGCAACAAGAACAGATTCGTAATTTTTGTATTATTGCTCATATTGACCATGGGAAATCCACCTTGGCCGACCGTTTGCTTGAATACACCGGTGCGGTGACTGAGCGCGAAATGCAAGCGCAGTTGTTGGATAACATGGACATTGAACGCGAACGTGGGATTACTATTAAACTCCAAACCGTTCGTATTAACTATAAGGCGAAGGATGGCCAAGAATATGTGTTAAACCTCATCGATACCCCAGGGCACGTTGACTTTTCTTATGAAGTGTCTCGTTCATTGGCGGCTTGCGAAGGGGCCTTGCTCGTGGTAGACGCGGCGCAAGGGATTGAGGCACAAACCTTGGCAAACGTTTATCTTGCATTGGAACATGATTTGGAAATTATTCCTGTGATCAACAAGATTGACCTTCCAAGTGCCCAACCGGATGTGGTAAAGGATGAAATTGAGGAGGTCATCGGCTTAGATGCATCTGATGCGATTTTATGCTCCGCAAAAACCGGCATTGGGATTGAAGATATTTTAGAAGCGATTGTCGAACGTATTCCATCTCCCGTTGGGGATGCAAAGGCGCCTCTTAAGGCGATGATCTTTGACTCTTATTATGATGCTTATCGTGGTGCGATTGCATACATTCGTGTCATGGAGGGGACCCTGCGTGATAACACCACCATCCATATGATGCACAACAATCGTTCCTTTGATGTGACCGAAATTGGCGTGCATACGCCAAAAGAGAAGAAGGTGAAAGCGCTTGCCGCCGGTGAAGTAGGTTACGTGGCAGCAAGTATGAAACAAGTGAGTGATACCCGTGTAGGGGATACCATTACTGATAAAAATCGTCCGGCACCGGAAGCGCTTCCTGGTTACAAGCGTGCAGTACCGATGGTGTTCTGTGGGCTTTATCCGGTTGATAACGAACAATATCCGGATTTGAAGGATGCACTTGCGAAGCTTTCCTTGAACGATGCCTCTTTAGAGTTTGAACCGGAAACTTCCCAAGCATTGGGGTTTGGGTTCCGTTGTGGCTTTTTTGGGGTGGTCCCTATGGAAAATATTCCACGTTTATC
>USCP01000107.1 GCA_900553245.1 uncultured Peptococcaceae bacterium | reverse complement strand
AAGACCCTTTTTGCCTAAAAAGGTTTCTGCCCCGCCGCTGATGGAGCCGGATAAACCAGCGCTACGTCCGGACTGTAGTAAGACGGTAGCAATAACACCAATGCAGCAAATAATTTGCAGAATTTGCAAAACGGTATGCAACATACAATATCCTCCTTAATCCGAAAATAGGCCAATCTTCAACCAGCCATTAATAGATGATATCATACTCACACCTATTATGCAAGAATTATTTTAAGTTATAGAATCCGTCTCTGCCACGGTAGGTTGCACGAGCACCCAACTCTTCTTCAATGCGGAGAAGTTGGTTGTATTTCGCAACACGGTCAGTACGGGATGGTGCCCCAGTTTTGATTTGACCAGCGTTGGTAGCAACAGCGATGTCAGCGATGGTCACGTCTTCGGTTTCACCGGAACGATGGGAAACAACTGCAGTATATCCTGCTTCCTTCGCCATTTCAATGGCTTCAAGGGTTTCGGTCAAAGTACCGATTTGGTTAACCTTGATGAGAATACTGTTTGCAATGTTGCCATCGATACCGCGGGAAAGGCGACGAGTGTTGGTTACAAAAAGGTCGTCCCCAACGAGCTGTACACGCTTACCGATGCGTTCGGTCATTTCTTTCCAACCAGCCCAGTCATCTTCATAGAGACCGTCTTCGATGGAAATGATTGGGTATTTATCGAGCATATCTTGGTAGAAGTCAACCATTTCGCTTGCATTACGGTCTACACCTTCGCCTTCGAGATGGTAGATGCCATCCTTGTACATTTCAGAGGAAGCAACGTCAATTGCCAAGAATACATCTTCACCAGGAACAAAGCCGGCTTTTTCGATGGCTTCAACGATCACTTGGAATGCTTCTTCGTTGGACTTAAGGTTTGGTGCGAACCCACCTTCATCACCAACAGCAGTGTTGTAGCCTTTAGCCTTTAATACAGCTTTCAAGGAGTGGAATACTTCGGTCCCCATACGGAGAGCTTCCTTGAAGGACTTAGCGCCCAATGGCATAACCATGAATTCTTGGATGTCCACGTTGTTATCAGCGTGCTTCCCACCATTGAGAATGTTCATCATTGGCGCAGGCAATACCTTTGCGTTTGCACCACCGATGTAACGATAAAGAGACAAGCCAGCATTTTGAGCCGCAGCTTTTGCACAAGCCAAAGATACGCCCAAGATTGCGTTTGCACCAAATTTGCCTTTGTTTTCGGTCCCATCGAGACGGATGAGTTCAGCGTCGATGGCAGTTTGATCGCTTACATCCCAGCCAATGAGATGAGGCGCAATTTCTTCATTAACGAAGTTAACCGCCTTAGTAACGCCCTTGCCGAGGTAACGAGACTTGTCGCCGTCACGCAATTCAACAGCTTCAAAAGCGCCAGTGGATGCACCAGATGGCACCGCTGCACGACCGAGGTCGCCGAATTCGGTATAAACGTCAACTTCTACGGTTGGGTTACCACGGGAGTCAAGAATTTCTCTTGCTACAATGCTTTCAATTTTGGTCATTTTATCTATCTCCTTTATGCATTTAACAAAGAATCGCCTGTCATTTCTTCAGGCTTTGCTATTTCCATTAAATCAAGAATGGTTGGTGCCACATCGGAAAGGGCTCCATCACGCAAAGAGCGACTGTCTCCAAACAACACGACCGGCACCGGATTAGTAGTGTGGGAAGTGAACGGAGAGCCGTCTTCATTGGCCATTTTTTCACAGTTGCCGTGGTCGGCGCAGATGAGTAATTTACCCTCTGCTTTTTCTACTGCAACCACCACACGGCCTACCGCTTCGTCAACCGCTTCCATGGCTTGAATCGCAGCATCAAGCACACCGGTATGGCCAACCATATCCGGATTTGCAAAGTTTACAAGGATAAAGTCAAACTGATTACTTTCAATGCCGTTCACCACGGTATCAGCTACGGCTTTTGCACTCATTTCCGGTTGTAAATCGTAAGTCGCAACCTTCGGGGATGGAATGAGCACGCGTTCTTCATTGTCATTTGGTGCCTCTACGCCTCCATTGAAGAAAGAGGTCACATGAGCATATTTTTCAGTTTCGGCGGTACGCAATTGCTTACGGCCGTGCTTTGCCAGCCACTCTCCCAAGGTATTATGAAGTACGAGCGGTGGATATGCCACTGTCAGCATATCGTTCAAGCTTACATCATACTCCGTCATGCTCACGAGTTCGATGTGTTTAAAGCCGTCACGGTCAAAACCGTCAAAATCAGCATCCACAAAACTGCGAGTAAGTTGTTTTGCACGGTCTGCACGGAAGTTATAGAAAATGATGCCGTCGTCTTCATGAATACGACCGTCAACACCCTCTACAACCATCGGCACAATAAATTCGTCGGTCACATCTTGCGCATAGGAAGCTTTCATAGCGCCGAGGACATCAGAAACTCGTTCCCCTTCGCCCTTCACCATCGCCTTCCAAGCTTTTTCTACACGTTCCCAACGTTTATCACGGTCCATGGCATAATAACGGCCACTTACCGTTGCCAATTGGCCAACGCCAATTTCATCAAACTTTGCTTGAAGCTGTTCCAAATAGCCAATCCCAGAGGTTGGAGAAACGTCACGACCATCCATAAAGGCATGTACATAAACCTTTTCCAATCCGGCATTTTTTGCCATTTGAAGCAGGGCATAGAGGTGATTTTGATGGGAGTGTACCCCACCATCAGACAAAAGCCCCATCAAATGGAGGGCCTTGCCATCACGCTTTAAACGATTCACAAGCTTCACAAAAGCCTCGTTTTGTTCAAAACTGCCATCTTCAATGGCACGAGTGATGCGCAATAAATCTTGATACACCACGCGCCCAGCCCCTAAGTTAAGGTGACCGACTTCGGAGTTCCCTTGTTGCCCATCCGGCAAGCCCACCGCTTCACCGCTACATTTTAAACTTGCATGAGAGCAAGTTGCAAATAATCGATCGAGATTTGGCGTCTTAGATTGGCATGCTGCGTTATTATTGCACTCTGGGTTAATTCCCCAGCCATCTAAAATCATTAAAACTACTGGTTTAGACACAATCCGCACTTCCTTCGTTAATCAATGCCAAGAAGCTATCCGGTTTTAAGCTGGCACCGCCAACCAAACCACCGTCAATGTCTTTCTCAGCCATTAAGCCACGAATGTTTTCTGCTTTTGCAGAACCACCATAAAGCATGCGAGCTTGTTCAGCTTTTTCAGCACCGATTAAACTTGCCAAATGTGCGCGTAAAACACTCATCATCTGCCCAGCATCTGCATTGGTTGCGGTTTTACCGGTCCCAATGGCCCAGATTGGTTCGTAGGCAACAATGATTTCTTCAGGAAGTGTTTCCACATTGGTGAAAACAGCATCCAGTTGGGCCTTACACCAAGCTTCCGCTTCACCGGCTTCGCGTTGCTCAAGACTTTCGCCTACGCAAAGAATTGGCACCAAACCATTTTCAGTGCAGTAGTGGTATTTTTCTGCTACAAAATCATCGCTTTCACCGAGAATACCGCGACGTTCGCTGTGCCCAACAATCACATATTTTACCTTGCATTCCTTAAGCATGTCTGCGGAAATTTCTCCGGTAAATGCACCGGAAGACGCAGGATAAACATTTTCTGCCCCTACTGCAACTTGGTCTTGAGCGGCAAGCACAGTTAAATCCATAAACGGTGCGCAAATTGCCACATCAGACACTTCGGGTAAGGTATAGGTTGAAAACTCATCCAAAAACGCTTTGGTTTCGGACATGGTTTTATTCATTTTCCAGTTGGCCACAAACAATGGGCGTCTGCTCATTATTAGTCCTCCCTTTCTTCGATGATTGCCAAGCCTGGCAATACACGGCCTTCCATAAATTCAAGGGAAGCGCCACCGGTTGAAATATGGTTAATCTTGTCAGCCATACCGGATTTCTTTACAGCAGCAACAGAATCGCCACCGCCTACTACGGAATATGCATCGGATTCTGCAACCGCCTTAGCCAATGCGTTGGTACCAACAGCAAATACATCTTGTTCGAATACGCCCATTGGACCGTTCCAAATAACAGTTTTTGCATCGGCAACTTTTGCCACATATTTTTCAATGGTCTTTGGCCCAATATCTAATGCCATCCAACCATCATCGATGGCATCGATATCAGCAGCTTTCGCAGTTTCAGGCGCATCAAAAGCAGCAGCAATAGTCACATCAACAGGCAAAAGCAATTCAGTCCCTGCATTTTTAGCCTGTTCGAGGGTTTCTTTTGCTACTTCAATACTTTCCGGTTCAACCAAGGATGCTTTCATATCATAGCCTTGCGCAGCCAAGAAGGTATTTGCCATGCCACCGCCAATAATAATGGTATCCGCTCTACCGATTAAATAGCTCACAACACCAATCTTATCAGAAATCTTAGCACCGCCAATAATTGCAACAAAAGGCTTCACCGGACGCATCAATGCGTTACCAAGCGCAGTCAATTCTTTCTTCATCAAATAACCGGTTACACTTGGCAAAAACACCCCTACACCAGCAGTAGAGCCATGTGCACGGTGCGCAGTACCAAACGCATCATTGACGTAGATATCCCCTAATTTTGCTAATTCCTTAGAGAAATGTACGTCATTCTTTTCTTCTTGTGGATAGAAGCGTACATTTTCAAGAAGAATGACATCGCCATCCTTCATTTCAGCAACAGCTGCTTCGACATCTGGGCCAATGCAATCATCCATCTTTCTTACCGGCTTACCGAGCAATTCGGATAAATGCTTGCCGACTTCAGTCAAGCGCAATTCTTCAACAACTTTGCCTTTTGGACGGCCAAGGTGACTCATGACAATGACCTTTGCACCATGATCAATCAAATATTGTAAGGTAGGAAGGGCGGCACGCATACGCGCGTCATCGGTAATTTCACCAGTTTCTTTGTTTCTTGGAACATTAAAATCTACACGAACTAATACACGTTTACCGCGTACATTAACGTCTTCAATTGTTTTTTTACCCATGTCTATCCCCCTGATAGTCAAAATTTATACGTTCATTATAGCTTATGGGGTGTTTTAAATCTAGGATGATGCCAACAATTTTAACATTTTTACAGAATTATGATGAAAAATTCCCGTTTTTTCCGACTTAATCCCCCGATTGCAACAAATATTTCCGAAGATTGTCAGGATAGTTTGCTTGATGGAGCGCCTCCTCAAAATGAACAACGCCTGTTTTCACCATCTTCGCCAAACTTTCTTCAAGCGTTACCATGCCCTCCATGCGGCCCGATTCTAGTGTATGAAAAAGCTGCGTAAAATCATTGGATTTAATTTGCTGCACCATCGCCGTATTACGCAATAACACCTCATAAGCAGCCACTCGATTGTCAAGTTGGCTATTTACAAGTAAGCGTTGCGTGACTACTGCTTGCAATACATTGGCAAGTTGATGGCGAATACCTTGTTGTTCTGCCACATCAAAATGATTCACAAAATACTCTACGGCATCTACTGCAGACGCCGTATGCATTGTCGCAAAAACCAAATGACCGCTTTCTGCTAATTTTAAAACTGCACGCATTGTTTCCTGATTTGCGAGTTCTCCTACCATAATAACATCAGGGTCGAGACGCAGAACTGCGGTTGCGCCTTCTGCAAAGCTGCCAATATCGGAGGGAATCTCACATTGATGCACCAACGCCTTCTGAGATGCAAATACATATTCAATCGGCGATTCTAAGGTAACTATATGACATGCTCGCTGTGAATTGATTCTTTCCAGAACCGCCGCTAAAGTAGTTGTCTTGCCGCTACCGGTCGGCCCCGTCACTAACACCAACCCCTGCGTCAACGTACATAATTTGTATAAAGCACTCGGCCAGCCTAATTGATCCGGCAGCGGAATAACCGTCGGCAGGAAACGAATGGCCATACATTTCTTTCCCCCAGCCTCATAGCATCGAACGCGCACACGCCCGATATCAGGGAGTGTTGTCGAAAAATCTTTGACCTTTTCATTTGCGTTCATTACAATGGAACTATCTGCAATCAAAAGTTGCGTTATTTGCCGATAGTCACTCTCGCTACAGGCTCCCAATACAGACATCTTACCATGCACCCGAATTACTGCATCACTTCCTTCGGTAAGATGCAAATCTGTTGCACTGTGCTTTACTGCTTCTTCTAAAAATCTCATCCCTTCACGACCTTTCTCCTTAAAGGGGTGTTTCTATCATGTTCGTTTTTTATTTTATCTTGGGTGCATGTTTTGGAAGCTTTATTCCCTGCTTCGCACAACGTCGATACGAACATCAATCTCAATTTGAACGTTCGCATTGTATGTATTGTGGAAGACCCATTGCACCTCTTTATCTTATCCCTATTATAGGCTATTGTTTCGGCCGCGGACCCTGCCACGTCTGCCAAAAGCCAATCCCCAAAATATTGCCTTGTTTAGAATTATTCGGCGCTCTGATTGGTGTTTTACTTACTGTTCAAACCATTTATACACTACGCCCTTTCGGTCAATTATTGATTGCATCCATGCTCCTTCTCATGAGTCTTGATGATTATTACACACAATGGATTCATGATTCGGATTTGATACTCTATGGCGTATTCTTTCTTTTTGATGCCATCTGTTTTGATTCACTATGGTTGCCTGATCGCCTACTCGGAACTTGTATCATTACACTCCCCTTACTCTTAATTTATTGGCGTTTCTCCGGCGCACTCGGCAGCGGCGACATTCTATTTATGGCACTGAGCGGGTTCTATCTTGGTGTGGTAGATATCACCTATGCCTTTTTAATTGGAATTATAAGTGCGCTTCTTTATAGCGCCAGACTC
>USCP01000106.1 GCA_900553245.1 uncultured Peptococcaceae bacterium | reverse complement strand
ATATCTATTATATAAGAAAAAGGCCGCCTTTCGGCGACCTTTTTCGACAGTCTGAAAGCACCTTGCGTTTGCAAGGTGCTTTTTGTGTGCTTATTTGTCGGTGCGAGGTTTGCCCCAGTAGAAGAGGGCCACGCAGCCGGGGCCACTGTGGCTGCTAAAGGTCACGCCCAACGGACGGATTTGTAAATCGGAAAGGTGTGGGCATTTTTCACGGATGAGGGCAGCGGTTTCGTGGGCGAGTTCTGGGTCGGTATGGGCAATCATTAGCTTGCCGGTGTAGTGAAAACCGCCGGTGGCGAGCTCTCCGATGTGTTCCACGGCACGTTGTACTGCTTTTTTCTTGGTGCGGATTTTGTCACTCATGACGATGCGTCCCATGCTGTCGCCGACCATGATTGGGCAAATTTTCATCTTTTGCGCCAAGATGCCGACATAACGTGGAATGCGTCCGCCTTTAATGAAATGGGTGAGATCGTGGCTGAAGAAGAAGTGTTCCACTTCCAAGCGGTGTTCTTCCACCCAATCGCGGACTTCTTCGATGTTTTTACCGGCAGCGCGCATTTTCGCCGCTTCTTCGACAATCATGCCGTAGCCACAAGAGCCACCGCGGGAATCGACAATAATCACCTTTCGTTCCGGAAATTCTTCCATTAAATGATGGGCTGCCAAATTGGCAGAGTTAATGGTGCCGGAAAGGCCACTGGAAACCGTGATATGCAAAATGTCGCGCCCTTCTTCGAGGAAGGGACGGAAGAAATCTTTGTATTCGCCCACGCTGATTTGGGATGTTTTCACATCGCGTCCGGCGCGTTGGGCATCCAAAAGGGTTTCGGCACTGAGACTTTTGCCAAAATCGTCAAGATAGTCTTTGCCGTCAAGAATGATGTGGAAATATACAACCTCTACGTCGAGCGCTGCCAGGTCCTCTTTGGCATAGTCGACAGGGGAGCAGCAGCTAATCACATAATTATTCAAGGGAGACCCTCCGTTTCGTTTCTTAGGGGCTAGGCCCTATATTGTTCCATTGTAAAGGAGGTGTAAATAGAAATCAACACGATTATAAATAATATTAAAAACCAGATGGAAAAATGATATTGAGGATTGACAATTGAAAATTGACGGTATATCATGAACATATGAACAAGTGCTCATATGTTGAAATGAACGAGGTGAATCCTTCATGAGTGAACAAGAAAGCATCAATGCCTGCAAAACTCATCATCAGCGTGAGGATTTTGTGGCCCATATCCAACAGAATTTACCGAACAGTGATGTTATCAGTGCGTTGTCGGAGCTTTTTAAAAGTTTGGGAGATCCTACCCGAGTGCGCATTTTGTGGGCATTGAGCCTGCATGAAATGTGTGTGTGTGAATTGGCAACTTCCCTGGAGATGACCCAATCGGCAGTAAGCCACCAGTTGCGCCTCTTGAAAAATGCGCGTCTGGTACGTGCGCGTCGTGACGGTCGCAGTATCTATTATTCTTTAGCGGATGCCCACGTGTCCTTGCTCTTTAGTCAAGGCTTGGAACACGTTCAAGAAAGGAGAGAAGACTGATGCGTTACAGCTATCGTTTGGATGGCTTAAGCTGTGTCCATTGCGCCTCAGTGATTGAACGCGAGGTGCAGGGCTGGCAGGATGTAAAATCTGCCAATTTGGATTTAATGACCAACAAATTGGTCATCGAAAGTGACACGGACGCACAAGTGATGACCGAGCGTGTGAAGGAATGTATCTACCGTGTGGAATCAAAGGTGAAGGTGGTACCGTTGGCGGGCGCCGTGGCACCAAAGCCGGTGGCGACCCCTGCGCCGGTACACAACGGCGCCTGCGACTGCGGTCACGACCACCACGACCATGCCCACACGCATGACGGTGCCTGCGATTGCGGTCACGACCACCACGGCCATGCTCATGACGGTGCCTGCGATTGCGGCCATGACCATCATGACCATGACCAAAACCACGCAGCAGCTGCGAGTGGTAAGGCAGCACCGATTGTCGGCGGTCAACAGTATGTGCTGGATGGTCTTTCCTGCGCCCATTGTGCTTCTGTGATTGAACATGAGATTCAAAGTTGGAGCGACATTAAGGCGGCGAATCTCGATCTGATGAAAAACGTCCTCACCATCGACACCGATGTGGCACCGGATGTCATGTTTGAACGTGTGCGTGAGGCTGTGGCAAAGGTGGAATCCGGTGTGCGCGTATCGCCAAAGCAAGCGGATGCCCCTACCAAGACCAACGAAAAAGTCGGCTGGTTTGCCATGCTCATGGAAAGCGCTCGCGGTGAAAGCCTGCGCTTTGTTGGCGCTTTAGCGACCCTTGTGGTGGCGCTTTTCTTGCCGGAAGGACCGGTGGCGACCGCATGCTTTATTTTGTCCTATTTGATTGTCGGTTTGCCGGTGTTGCGTCAAGCTTTGCGCGGTGCCATGGGCGGTTTTGTCTTCAATGAACAAATGCTGATGGGGGTGGCATCCTTGGGCGCCATGCTTGTGGGCGAGTTTGCAGAAGGCGTTGCCGTCATGCTTTTCTACACCTTGGGGGAAATGCTCCAAGAAGTGGCGGTCAACCGCTCCAAACGCTCCATTGCAAGCCTGCTTGACTTGCGTCCTGATACCGTTCGTCTTCAAACGGCCAACGGCTGGGAAGCAGTGGCACCGGAAGCAGTGGCAATCGGCAGCCTCATTCAAGTACAACCTGGGGAACGTATTGCCTTGGATGGCACCGTGGTAAACGGCAGTGCTCAGCTGGACACCTCCGCCATCACCGGGGAATCCCGTCCTTTTGATGTGGCAGAAGGCGACAGCGTACAGAGTGGCGCTGTGAATACCGACGGGGTTTTGATCATTCGCGTAGAAAAGGTCTACAGCGATTCCACCTTGGCACGTATTCTTTCCTTGGTTGAAGATGCCAGTGCACGTAAAGCACCGGCAGAAAAATTCATTTCTCGCTTTGCCCGTTACTATACACCGGTCGTTGTCGGCTTGGCCCTTTTAGTCGGCGTCGTCCCACCATTGTTGGGCATGGGCGATTGGCAAACCTGGATTTACCGTGGCTTGGTATTCCTCGTTGTCAGCTGCCCTTGTGCCTTGGTTATTTCCGTTCCTCTCACCTATTTTGCAGGGATTGGCGGTGCGAGCCGTCAACACATTTTGGTCAAGGGCAGTCAATATCTTGAAAGCTTGGCGCAAGTCAAGCAGGTGGCCTTTGACAAAACCGGGACCCTCACCGAAGGGGCGTTCCATGTGGCAGAGGTACAGCCAAAAGCGGACCTTTCAAAAGAAGACATCCTGAAACTTGCCGCAAGCCTTGAACAATACGCTGCCCATCCGTTGGCAGAAGCCATTGTCAAGGCGGCACCGGGGACACCTACCGCAGTGGATGATTATCACAACATTGCTGGGCAAGGGATTCGTGCCGAAATGGGTGGTAAAACCTACTACATCGGCAACCCACGCCTTATGGAAGCAAACGGCATTGCCGTAGACGACAAGCATCTGCCGGTCGGCACCACTGTGCTCTTGGCTGATGAAAAACGCTTGCTTGGGATCATCATCCTCGAGGATACCCCAAAGGAAGGCGTGCGCGAAGCCATGGACGAATTGCGTCGCTTGGGTGTCACCAAAACCGCCATCTTGAGCGGCGACCGTACCGAAGTGGTGCAACAGTTGGCAAACCGCTTGCATATGAGCGACGTCCACGGCGAGCTTTTGCCTGCCGATAAGATTGATTGTGTGGAAACCATGATGAACACCGGTGATGGCACCTTGGCCTTTGTCGGCGACGGCATCAACGACGCACCGGTACTTGCTCGTGCCGATGTGGGGATTGCCATCGAAGCGGCAGATGTCGTGCTCATGAGCGACCACCCTCGCGATGTGGTGAAAGCCATCAAGGTGGCTCGTAAGACCCGTCGCATCTCCTTACAAAACGTCATCGGTGCCTTGGCCTTTAAGGCACTGCTCCTTGTCCTCGCCACCGTGGGCATGGCCAACATGTGGATGGCCGTCTTCGCCGACGTCGGCGTTGCCATCATCTGCGTCATCAACGCCATGCGCGCGATGGGAAATGTGAAGTAAGACGCATAAACCGTGTACAGCCTGTACACGGTTTTTTATTTATGGCGGAATAATGGTACAATGATAGAAAAACGAAGGGGGAGCGCGTATGAACGGACAGCTTATTGAAGCGGTGCAAGTGGACTGGAACAAAGTATCACCGTATAGCTATGTGCGTCAGATTGAAGCGCTGCAAGGAGTACAGGAGATTGATTTTTCTCACGCAGTGACTTTTTTTGTCGGTGAAAACGGCAGTGGAAAATCCACGCTGCTTGAAGCCATGGCCGTGGCGCATGGTTTTAATCCGGAAGGCGGAACGATGAATTATCACTTCTCGACCCATGATTCTCACTCCGAATTGTGTGATGCCATTCGACTGGTGCACGGGCCGTTTCGAGAAAAATGGGGTTATTTCTTGCGGGCGGAGAGCTTTTATAACGTAGCCACGCAAGAAGAACATTATGCCAAGTCAGGGCCGGGCGCGCCATCTGAGCACTATCATCAGCAATCCCACGGTGAAAGCTTTCTGAGCCTCGCCCAAAAACATTTGAAACCGCACGGTCTTTATTTTTTGGACGAACCTGAAGCGGCGCTTTCTCCGCAAAGGCAGTTGAGCTTGATGATTATGATTCACCAATGTGCCATGCGTGGGGCACAGTTTTTTATCGTGACCCATTCGCCGATTTTGTTGGCGCTTCCTGATGCAGTCATTTATGCGTTTGATGACGGCCCTTTGCATGAAATCGCCTATGAGGAAACAGAGAGTTACCAAGTGACGGATATGTTAATCAATAACCGCGAAGCGGTTTTGCGCCGTCTGCTTGAAGAATGAAGAAGGCCGATACCATCACAAAATATGATGGTATCGGCTTTTTTGCGGATTCGCTATTTATGGGATGTTCAATTTTGGCACTGTTTGGTAGAGTAAAAGCGAACGAAGGGAAGGGATATTCATGGATACAAAAAAAATCGGTGCCTTGATTGCTGCTTGCCGTAAGGAAAAGGGCATGACCCAGGCTGAGCTGGGAGAGCGACTCGGTGTGACCAATAAGACCGTCTCGCGCTGGGAAAACGGGCACTATATGCCGGATTTGTCCCTGCTTGAGCCTTTGAGCAAGGCGTTGGGTCTTTCTTTAGAAGAGCTGTTGGCAGGGGAGCGGTTACCGGAGGCGCCACAGGCAGCGGCGGAAAGCCGTTTACAGGATGTGGTGGATTATAGCAGTCAACTGCTTCGTAAGGGGCGGCGGTGGTTTTGCCGCATCATGCTGCTTTTGGGGGCATTTGCCGTGCTCCTTGGTTTGGACGGGCAGGGGCGAACGGCGGCACTTGCGTTAGCGTTGGGCTGGGGCATGGTAGGGCTCGGTGCGTGGCAAGCCTTGCGGTACCAAGCGCGGCTCAAGCAGATTGTTGCCGCAGGTGCGCTGGTGGTGGCGACAGCTGGGAGCTTTTTGTTTGTGGATTATAAGATGGTCAATATCTACGGGCAGTTACCGCAGATTTCTCTGTGTGAGGTGTCTGATTCTCGTCCGGTGGTCGCTTACAAAACGCCGTTTTACACCGTTTATGTGGTCAATGACGGCGCACGCAATGCCTATCAGGTGGTCGATACCGCACATCGCTATACCATCGACATCGTGCCGGTGAGCCCTTTTAATCGTTCGGTGAGTGGCATCGAAGCGCTCCTACAATATAAGAGCGCTTATGTGGGCGACAACAGCAACACCGGCCACCTCATGGGCGCCCTGCCGTTGGCGGAGGACGGCTTCGTCTTTGAAATCGATCCCGACGCTTGTGCCTTGACCGTGGATTATCACCGTACCGCATGGTATGACAACGACGATGCTTATGTGGAAAAGGCGCTCATCTACAACAGTGTGGCCGCCTTTCTTTTGATTGATAATCTCGACGCCTTCACTGCCAACTTTAGCGGCGACGCCGTGACCATCACACGGGCGCAACTTGAAGCAGTCTATCCCGATTATGAGGCACTTATGAAAAACGGTGAGATTGACACGGCGGCCTTTGACCGATTGGTCGAAGCCAAAATGAATGAGGCCGATTTTGTGAATGAGGTGTATCCGCTGCTGTTTGGCTCTCATCAATAAAATACGCCCATGCTTGCAAGAAGCATGGGCGTTGTGCGTTATTCAAACTCGGCAAGAAGGGCGTCAAAATCGGGATTATTGCGGAGAAAATCATAATCGGCACTGGTGCGGGCCTCTTGGATGAGGCTCAAGCGATAGGTGTCGGCAAGATCTTCGTGGAGCGCCATACGTGGGAAGTGGGTGAGAAGGGGTGGCTCATAAGGGGCGTGGGTCGCCTCTAAGGCGGCACGCAAGAGATGCAAGCTATCCGACACGTTTTCTTCACGTAGCGCTACCACCAGCTGAGGCACGATGGTGCCGTAGGCAGGCCAGAGGCGGAAGGCCTCCACGAGGGTGCTTGTGGCATCGGCAAGGGCATGAGCGGCGATGTTGTTTGCCATTTTCACTTCCAAATCAATCATCTTATAGAGCTGGCTCCCCGCCTTGGTGAGGGTTTCAAAAATACCGGCACTGATATGGGTGGCTGCCGTTTCGACATCGCCACGGCGATAGAGCAGCTCCCCTTGTAGGATGTAGCGGTCGTAGGGCGCCTTTGGCAGAGCGTCAATCATGGCCTCGGCGTGGTCCAGCTCACCGCGGTCGAGAAAATCCAAAGCGAGCATGTGGCGTGCAGCATTGGCAAGCTCGGCATCGTCGCCGTCCGCGACCTGACAAAGCCAGTC
>USCP01000105.1 GCA_900553245.1 uncultured Peptococcaceae bacterium | reverse complement strand
TCGGCAGCAACCTCTTATACCGCCGATATGAAAGGCCATTGGGAGCGGATGAGTATGGCGGAATTGCCAAGTGAGGAAGATGCACGTACTCATAACGAATACATGAAAAACTATAAAACCTGGAACAAACTTAAAGGCCAGGGTGAATCGAAACGCATAAAAAAGGCCCTATGGACCAAAGTTGAAAACATTGTCAAATGAGGGGTGAAGATATTGAACATTCAAGGCTTACAAAAATTGACGTTATTGGATTTTCCCGAACATGTGGCTTGTACGATTTTTACCGGCGGTTGTCAGTTGGATTGTCCGTTTTGCCACAACAGTGAACTTATTGCTGGTCCATTTGCCGAAGGTATCGGCCAAGAGGAAGTGCTAACCTTTTTAAAGAAGCGTCAGGGGTTGTTGGACGGCGTGGCTATTACCGGTGGTGAGCCAATGCTTCAAGCGGATTTAGAGGCTTTTATTCGCGATGTGAAAGCAATGGGCTATCAAGTGAAGCTCGACACGAATGGCGGCTTCCCGGAAAAACTCCGACATTTGATTGATGAAGGACTTGTTGATTATGTGGCGATGGATATTAAAAATGTGCCTGAAAAATACGGTATCACATGCGGTATAGAAAATCTTGATGTAAGTCCCTATATACAGAGTAAGGAATTGCTCCAGGAGGGACGCGTGGCGTATGAATTTCGCACAACGATTGTCAGACAATTTCATACAAATGAAGATATTATAAACATTGCAAAATGGCTCAAAGGGGCAATAAGATACTATCTTCAGGGTTTCGTGGACCGCGATCAGGTGCGTGACCGCTCTCTGTCGGCATACACAGAGGCTGAACTGGAGGAGATTCTGAAAGCGGCGAAAGTGTTTCTACCGTGTACAGAAATACGCGGACTTTAGTATGGTATATAGTGCTCTTGTTGTCATATTTTACAATATATAGTGCAGGACTGTTGACAGTCCTGTTTTTGTTTGCTATGATAAGACGAATGAAATGACGATGTGATTTTGAAAGAGAGGACGATTATTCATGTATCAAGTGATTAAACGCGATAACAGTATTGTAGCGTTTGGGTTGAATAAGATTACCGATGCCATTAAAAAGGCCTTTGATGCTTGCCAAAGAGACTATACTCAAGATGTTATCGATTTGTTGGGGTTGCGTGTGACCGCTGATTTTGAACCAAAGGTGAAAGATCACTTGATTAGCGTAGAAGACATTCAAGATAGCGTAGAAAGCATCTTGAGTCAAAGCGGCTATGCTGATGTTGCAAAGGCGTATATTTTGTACAGAAAGCAGCATGAAACCGTTCGTAACGTATCCAATACCATCTTGGATTACAAGGCGTTGGTAGACAGCTATGTGAATGTTGAAGACTGGCGTGTAAAAGAAAACTCTACCGTAACCTATTCTGTGGGCGGTTTAATTCTTTCCAATTCCGGCGCGATTACCGCAAACTATTGGTTGAGCGAAATTTATGATAAGGAAATTGCCGAAGCGCATAGAAATGCCGATATTCATCTCCACGACTTATCTATGTTAACTGGCTATTGTGCTGGCTGGAGTTTAAAGCAACTCATTCAAGAAGGCTTGGGTGGGATTCCTGGCAAAATTACCTCTGCGCCGGCGAAACACTTGGCGACCTTGTGCAATCAAATGGTTAACTTTCTTGGGATTATGCAAAATGAATGGGCTGGTGCACAAGCCTTTTCTTCTTTCGACACTTATCTTGCACCGTTCATTAAGGTGGATAACTTGACCTATGATCAAGCAAAAAAATGCATTGAAAGTTTTATCTACGGTGTGAACACTCCAAGCAGATGGGGCACTCAAGCGCCGTTTTCTAACATTACCTTGGACTGGACCGTGCCGGAAGACTTAAAGAACATGCCTGCCATTGTTGGTGGTAAGGACATGGATTTCACTTATGGCGATTGCCAAAAGGAAATGGATATGGTCAACAAGGCCTTCATCGAAATTATGATTGATGGGGACGCACAAGGCCGTGGTTTCCAATACCCAATTCCAACTTATTCTATTACTAAGGACTTTGATTGGTCTGATAATGAAAACAACCGTCTTTTGTTTGAAATGACTGCAAAATACGGTACCCCATATTTTTCTAACTATATTAACAGCGATATGGAACCAAGCGATGTGCGTAGTATGTGTTGCCGTTTGCGCCTCGATTTGCGTGAACTTCGTAAGAAGAGTGGTGGTTTCTTCGGAAGTGGGGAAAGCACCGGATCTGTTGGTGTTGTAACCATCAACTTGCCACGTATTGCATATTTGGCAAAGGATGAAGCAGACTTCTATGAACGTCTCGACCATATGATGGATATTGCGGCACGTTCTTTGAAGATTAAACGTACCGTTATTTCCAACCTGTTAGATGCCGGGCTTTATCCTTACACCAAGCGTTATCTTGGTAGTTTTGACAGTCACTTCTCTACCATTGGGTTGATTGGGATGAATGAAGTGGGTCTTAATGCAAATTGGTTGCGCAAGGATTTGACCCACCAAGAAACTCAAAAATTTGCAAAAGACGTATTGACCCATATGAGAGACCGTCTCTCTGACTATCAAGAAGAGTACGGTGACCTCTATAATTTGGAAGCAACTCCGGCTGAATCCACCACCTATCGCTTTGCAAAGCATGACCGCAAGCGTTATCCGGATATCGTCACTGCTGCCAAAGAGGGCGATACCCCATACTATACCAACAGCTCTCACTTGCCGGTTGATTATACCGAAGACATTTTCTCTGCACTGGATATTCAAGATCAATTGCAAACCCTCTATACCTCTGGAACGGTTTTCCATGCGTTCTTGGGTGAAAAGTTGCCTGATTGGAAGGCTGCGGCAAATCTTGTTCGTAAGATTGCGGAAAACTACGAATTGCCATATTATACCTTGTCTCCAACTTACTCTGTATGTAAGGACCACGGGTATTTGAATGGTGAACAATTTGTTTGTCCACATTGTGGCAATAAGACCGAAGTTTATAGCCGTATCACTGGTTATTATCGTCCGGTTCAAAACTGGAATGATGGGAAGACCCAAGAATACAAAGACCGTAAGCTCTATGATATTTCAAAGAGCTGCTTTGTAATGAAGGTAACTGCCGGTGATTTAGGAATTGAAGAAGACGCACAACAGGCGCCTGCACAAACTGTGGTACAGCCAATGCTCTTTACCACTCATACTTGTCCAAATTGTCAAATTGCCATTCGTGCATTAGACCAAGCTGGTATTCAATATGTTCAAGTATATGCCGAAGATCAACCTGAATTGGCAAAGCAACTCGGCATTGTAGCAGCGCCTACCCTCGTCTTGCCGGATGGCAAGCAAATTGCAGGGGCTTCTAATATTTTGAAGCATGTGCGCACAGCTGTGAACGCGTAAAGGAGAGAACAATGGACCAGTGCAAGCAAACAATCGCGTTGGTTCGTTCAGTAGGAAAGGCGCTTTTAGAGCGCCTTTCTCACGTTGAACTGAATGTACAGCGAAAGGACAACAACCATCAAAACCTTGTGACGGATTTTGATATTTGGGTGCAAGAGCAATTGAAAATGGGCTTGGAAGACATTGAGCCAAAAGCAACGGTATTTGCAGAGGAACAGGAAAATGAACTTGTTAGAGGGTTGACCTGGTTTGTCGATCCAATCGATGGCACCACCAATTTTATTTCTACCCGTCGTAATTTTGCAATTTGTGTGGCGTTGTATGATGGAATGACGCCGATTTTTGGTGTGGTTTATGACGTGGCAGCGGATGTATGTTATCATGCTGTTGTCGGTGGTCCTGCCTATGCCAACGACCGTGTCTTGCCAAAGCGAGTGCCGCAAGCTCTTCAAGATGCGCTTATCGATACCAGCTTGACGACGATGAATATTTTGTCACGTCGTGCCGGCAAACCATTGCATATGATGAGTACAGCAATTCGTGGTCATCGTGCCATCGGTTCTGCAGCACTTGCGATGTGTCATATTGCTGAAGGAACCTTAGACGCTTATGTGAGCTATCGCCTTTATCCGTGGGATTATGCAGCCAGTCGTGTGATTATGGAAGCGAGTGGTGGCTGTATGCATGCGCTCTATGACGAGCCCCTCTTTACACCGGACCGTGCAGCCGTCTTATGTTGCGGCGATGAAGCACTTTACAGTGTGATTGCACCGTTTTTGCGTGGTGAAGGCGATTTAGATGCACTGCTCTCTAAATAATTGAATGGTTATTGCAAGCGTGGGAGAATTGTCTCACGCTTGTTTTTTATTGCTAAAAAGTGTAAAAATAGCTATACTAAGTAAAGTTGTACTTTGCCAATAGAACGAGTGGGGAGGTTCATTGTGGTATCATCGTTAATCTATGGCGTGAACTTTAGCATCGGGCTATTGTTTACGATTATGTATGCCTACCAGATGTTTTACCTTGCGGTAGGGATTTACAACAAATTGCGTCGAAAACGCCCGTCTTATGTTGCCAAGAAAACACATAAGTTAGCAGTTTTGATTGCAGCGCGAAATGAAAGCAAGGTTATTGGGGAGCTGATTAAGAGTATTCATGCACAGGATTATCCGCAGGATCAGCTTCATGGATTTGTGGTCGCTGATAACTGCACCGACAATACCGCTGATATTTGTCGTGATTTGGGCTGCACGGTCTTTGAACGTTTTAATAAGCAATTTGTCGGAAAAGGCTATGCATTGAATTTTGCTTTTGATAGGATTTTTGCGGATCCTGCCAATGACTATGAGGCATTTGTCATCTTAGATGCGGATAATTTACTGACAGAAAATTATATGAGCGAGATGAATAAGGTGTATGACCAAGGGTATCGTGCTTGTACCAGCTACCGCAATTCCAAGAACTATGCACAAAATTGGATTTCTTCCGGATATGGATTGTGGTTCTTGCGTGAAGCAGAATACCTTAATCAACCGCGATTCATGCTTCACACCAGTTGCGCCATCAGTGGCACCGGCTTTTTAGTGGCAGCTGATTTAATCAAGGAACGTGGTGGCTGGCACTATCATTCGTTAACTGAGGATATTGAATTTTCGGTAGCAACAGTTTTAACCGGTGAACGCATTGGTTATGCGGCCAATGCCATGTTGTACGATGAGCAGCCAATTACTTTTAAGCAATCTTGGAATCAACGTATGCGTTGGGCAAAAGGCTTTTATCAGGTATTGGGCAAGCATGGTGTGGATTTGGTAAAAACGTTTTTCCGCTTTAAATCCGGATTTTTTGGTTCTTTCGATATGCTGATGAACTTGACGCCTGCCCTTTTGGTGATGCTTGCAACCTTGATTTTTAATCTTGGGATGCTCGTTTATATCGGGCTATTTGCGGCCGCTGGAACACAAAGTACGCTCTTTAGTGCTTGTCTTGTTGCTGTACTGTTTTCCTTTGGCTATTATTATTGTATGCTCTTCTTATTGGGTGCTGTGACGACGGTGAGCGAATGGAAAAAGATTCCGGCATCTACTTGGATGAAAATCAGAACGATGTTTACCTTTCCACTCTTTATGTTCACCTATATGCCGATCGCCGTGGCGGCATTGTATCAAAAGGTAGAATGGACGCCGATTGAGCATACGGTTGTGAAATCTATTGACGATATGAAAAAAAAATAAAATGATTATTGAAGATTTTCAATGCATGCACATAGTGGATGCATTGAAAATCATTTTTTTTTTTTGCACCCATGATGGTTTTGACGTGTGAGCGGTGCAAATGCTATACTTTCTAAAAAGAGCATAACGGTCTCAGGTCGTTAAGTGGGGACTGATAGTAGGAGGGAACAGTGATGAATTGGTTCTGGGGTTGTGCCGGTATGACGCTTGCGGCAACAAGTATTCCAATTAAGGAACTTGTTAGTTACGAAGCAAAGGTGACACGTTATACGATTGATGACGAATCATGGCAAGGAAAAGGGCGTTTGCGTATTGCGCTCATTACAGATTTTCATGCAGGCGATGAAATTTGGAGTGGGCGCGCATTAGCGCGTTTGGTGCGCAAAGAAGAGGTGGATCTCGTTTGTATTGTGGGCGACTTTTTTGAACCGGGTCGCAGCTACGGAGAAGCTATGACCTTTGTGGAAGACATCAACGCCTGGCGTCCAGTGTATTATGTTAGTGGTAATCATGATGAAGGGGAACCACATCTTGAAGGTCTTAAAGAAATCATGAGTAGCCGTTACGGTGTTCATGTATTAGATAATCGTAACGTCATGGTTCGTGTGAAGGACGCGTGGGTTGATATTTTCGGGGTGCGTGATAAAGGCGCCTATAAGAGCGAAAATGAATGGCTTCATGATGTACAACAAGTCCTTTCGGAAGATACGGGTGTTACCGATGCTTATCGCATCGTGCTTTGTCATCGTCCGGAACCGACAGTGCTTTTTGACGGGCTGAAGAAGGATTTGGTGTTGAGTGGGCATACACACGGCGGCCAATGGCGTATCTTTAAAAAAGGGGTGTTTGCACCGGGGCAAGGGGCGTTCCCAAAATATAGCAAAGGCATTTACAAGCGTTGCAAAAAACATCCGTATCATATGGTTCTCAGTGCCGGGTTTGCTGTAGACAATAAAATCCCTCGTATAAATAATCGTCCGGAATTGGTGATTCTTGATATTAAATAATCAATCATAGATTAGAAAATATAGAAACTAATAAAGTGATAAAAGCTGGTTTAAGTAAATTGTCATAAACATGTGACAATATATAAAACTTTTCTATAAGTTTTTTCTTTGGAAAAAATCTGAAAATAACTTGTCAGCCTCGTTCTTATCTGTATACTGGAATGGCGGGAAAAATTTAAAGAGAAAGAGGAGGACACACATGTACGCTTTAATTGCTTTTGTTCCAATTATTTTGACAGTG
>USCP01000104.1 GCA_900553245.1 uncultured Peptococcaceae bacterium | reverse complement strand
CAATTCCGGGAGTTTACTTCATCTGTCCATGGCATATGTTAACTTAATGACATTGGCCAATCGACGGTGTATTTTTGTAATCAATTTTTTATTGGAAGGTTTCGTTCTCAATAAACTTCAAGAACTCTTCAACCGCTTGGGTTTTAAATTTCTTTTTGTGGTAGACAATTCTAAAGCGACGTTTGAATTCATCTTCCTTTAATTTAACCATTGCAAGGTTCCCCATTTTGAGATCGTCCTTGATGGCCCAGCGAGAAACGATGGTAAAGCCGTAGCCGTTACGTACTGCAGATTTAATAGCATAGGTACTACCAAGTTTCATCATGACGTTAAGATTGTTAGCAGAGAAACCTGCCATTTTCAAATGCTGTTCAATTTCTGCACGGGTACCGGACCCTTTTTCACGAGAAATGTATGGGTATTGATCCAATTCAAATACAGAGATGGATTCCAACTTGCTCCAAGGATGATCTACACTGGTAATAACCACCAATTCATCATCCAAGAATGGTACAGATTCTAAGTCCTTATCTACCGGCGGCCCTTCTACCAAGCCAATGTCCAGGCTGGTATCATGAATTGCCATTTCAATTTCATCGGAATTGGCAACTTCCAAGCTCAGGGTCACCTTTGGATAGTGCTTTTTGAAATTCCCTAGGATATATGGTGCAATATATTCACCAATAGTGGTGCTTGCCCCCACTTTCAAGCGCCCGAGAATGGTGTTATTCAGCTCTTGCATGTCTTTCTCTAAGCTAAATTGCATATCACTCATTTCTGTCGCATACTTGTAAAGCAATTCGCCGGCTTCAGTCAGAATGATATTACGGCTTACACGGTCAAATAAACGGGTGCCGTATTGTTCTTCGAGCATTTGAATTTGAAAGCTAACTGCAGGCTGTGTCAAAAACAACGCTTTTGCGGCTTTAGAAAAACTTTTCTTTTCTACAACCATTAAAAATACACGAATACTATCGTTTAACATGGCCTTCTCCTTTCATTAAATATGCTCGTAAATTTCTTTCTCGGTGACTTCGCCCAAGTAACGTATAAACTTATTGCATGCTTCGGATTCAAAGTTCCCTTGATTGAGAATGATGCTGAATGGACGCTTTAATTCTAAGTTTTTAATACGAACGGTGGAAACAATCCCAGCCTTTTCGAGATCTCGAATGGCCCATTTTGACATGATAGATACCCCAAGGCCGTTAATAATAGCGGACTTAATGGAGGTAATGCTACCAATTTCCATGATAACATTCAAGTCTTCAATGTCGATTTCATCATCGATTAAGGCTTGTTCAAATACCAAGCGACTGCCAGAACCGGCTTCGCGAATGATAAATGGTTCTCCCTTGATTTCTTCAATAGAAATTTCATCCAAGTTCGCCCAACGATGGTCTTTTGGTACAACAAGCACCAATTCATCGCTAAGAATATCTTGGAAAAACAATTCCTTGTGTCTGATATCAGATTCTACTAAACCAATATCAAGATAACGATTCAATACGTTTTCTTCTACATGCTTGGTGTTATAAATTTCTAGGGTCACATCCACATCAGGATAGTCTTCTTTAAATTTGCAAATAACGTAAGGTAATACATATTCACCAACAGTACGGCTGGCCCCAATCATCAACTGCCCTTTTACATGCCCTGTCAATTGTTGCATCTTACGTTCTAATTCAGATTGCAAATCACTCATGGAAAGCGCATATTCCAGCAATAATTCCCCAGTTTCTGTGAGTTTGACATGTCTATTGATACGGTCAAAGAGCTTCGTTTGATAATATTGTTCTAATGTCTGAATCTGGAAGCTAATTGCCGGCTGGGGCAAGTTCAGGGCTTTCGCTGCCTTAGAAAAGTTTTTCTTGTCGGCAACGGTGATAAAAACTTTTAAGCTATCACTTAGCAAGGTGATTCCTCCTCTACTTCATCATTTGAATGCGTGTTACCGCTTTCTTGAACATCTCCGGTGGCGCACCATAGGCCTCAACTTTTTTTCCTGTCATCGGATGAACAAAGGTCAATCGCACAGCATGCAAGGCCTGTCCCCTGAAGCCAAAGATATTCTTTTCTTCCCCATATAAACCATCGCCTACCAAAGGATGTCCTATAGCTGCCATATGCACTCTAATTTGATGCGTTCTTCCAGTTTCTAACCAAAAGCGCATCAGCGCATAGGCATCATTTTGGTAAACACAAACATAATGAGTGATGGCGTCTTGACCACCCTGAGGCACTACCATTCGTTTTGTGCCGTGAGAATAATCTTGAGCAATGGATTTATGAATACTACCTTTTTTTTCATTAAAATTACCATGAACAATGCCAATATACTCACGTTCTATATCATGTTTAGCAAGCATATCATACAGTTTTTCATGAACATCATTGCGCTTTGCCACTAAGACTAATCCGGAGGTATCACGATCAATCCGGTGAACCAACCCCGGACGTTCGCTTCCGCAAAAATCAGAAAGTGTTGTATGCGCCAATAATCCATTGACCAAAGTTCTTTCTTCTTTGTCTTTGGTCGGATAAACCAACATTCCTCTCGGTTTGTTGACAATCAACAGATACTCATCTTCGTAAACAATGTCAAGCGCCATTGGCATGGCTTCGTAGGTTTGCTTTTCCTCGATCATCTCAAGCTGTCCACCGAACGGAATCTTAAATCCGGCTTTTTTCACCGAACTATCGTTAAACTTAACCAACTGTTTTTCTACAAGTTGTTTAAAGGCAGACCGCGACAAAGTCGTGTTGGTCGCTACCCATTGATCGAGTCGCACACCAATCGCATCGTCAGGAATTTGAATGAGCATTGTTTTCACTTTTGTCCTCCGAACTAAAAAATAAATACAAGACCAATAACACAAAACCTACGCATACCGCAATATCAGCAATGTTAAATATTGGCCAAATACGGAAATCAAACATATCTGTAACAGAAGCCTTCATTGCTCGGTCAATGATGTTTCCAAGCGCTCCTGACACTACCAATGCAGCGCCATAATGCAACAATAAAGATTGACTGGACTCTTTCCAGACAAAGATTAAGAGTCCAATCAATACTAAGATACTTACTAATACAAAAATGTTTGTATGTCCGGAAAATAAACCAAAGGCAACACCTTCATTTTCTATATAGGTAAGGTGAAATATAGAATCAATAATAGGAATGCTTTCACCCATTTGCATGGATGCACGCACCAAATACTTACTCCATTGATCCAATCCCAATACAAACACCGCAAGTATATATGGAAAAATTACTTTCATTTACTTTATCTCTGTATGGAATAACTTTGCACCATTTGAACCAGTTCGGCCAACCACTGGCTAATCCCCGGTAAATTTGCAGAAATCACTTCCTGAGCCAAAAGCACAAGCAAGGATAATACAAGACCAAGCCCAATGGTTGCACCAAGCCCTCTTGCCAAGCCAATCATGAAATTCATGCCCAATAAGCGCCAAGGTCTTTCACAATACATGGCATACTCTGCAAGACGTGCACGTTCCATCGAATCCACAAGGGATTGTTTGTAAGCTTTGTCCTCACTCTTGCGTTTCATTTTGTAATCATGAAGTTTTTCTTTGCGAATATGGTGATTCCACACTTTCTTCTGATTATTTGTGTCACTACCAGATTGTGACATGTCAAACGGTTTTTTGTTATCCATTTTACTCGCCAATTGATCGTTAGTTGTTAAGCGCATGGATTGGCGCCGGAATTTGGCCACCACGTTCTACAAACACTTTGGATGAGAATGGATGCACTTCCATAATCGGCGCATACCCAAGCAAACCACCGAATTCAACCATTTCACCTACCCCTTTATTTGGTACAGGAATCATACGGACAGCGGTGGTTTTTTTGTTAATCATACCAATAGCCGCTTCATCGGCAATCATTGCAGAAATGGTTTCGGCCGGCGTATCACCAGGAATAGCAACCATGTCAATCCCTACAGAACATACGCAAGTCATCGCCTCGAGCTTATCATAGCTCAAGCTGTTTTCTTCAACGGCACGAATCATGCCAGCATCTTCACTTACAGGAATGAATGCACCACTCAAGCCACCGACATGGCTAGACGCCATCGCGCCGCCTTTTTTAACGGCGTCGTTGAGCATTGCAAGCGCAGCGGTAGTCCCGTGGGTCCCGCAACGTTCCAACCCAAAGGCTTCTAAAATATCGGCAACAGAATCGCCGACTGCCGGAGTTGGTGCCAAAGACAAGTCGACAATACCAAATGGTACGCCCAAACGTCTTGCCGCCTCGCGACCAACCATTTCACCGGAGCGAGTAATTTTAAACGCCATACGCTTAATCATTTCAGCCAACTCATCGAAAGGAAGATGTTCTCTCCCTTTCACAGCATTAAGAACAACACCAGGACCGCTGACGCCAACGCTTAAGCAATTTTCGCCTTCACCAACACCATGGAAAGCACCGGCCATAAATGGATTGTCTTCAACAGCATTGCAGAATGCGACAAATTTTGCACACCCTAAGCCGTCTTGATCACCGGTCAATTCTGCGGTTTTCTTAATCACTCTACCAAGAATGGCAACCGCATCCATATTGATGCCGGCCTTACTGCTACCAATGTTTACAGAGGAACATACCAATTCTGTGGAAGCGAGGGCTTCAGGAATAGATTCCAAAAATTCTCTTTCCGCATTGGTCATACCTTTTTGAACCAATGCACTATAGGCGCCAATAAAATTGACGCCCACTTCTTTTGCCGCGCGGTCTAAAGTTTTTGCAATAGCCACATAATCTCTATCGGCACACGCTTCCCCAATCATAGAAATCGGTGTAACAGAGATGCGTTTGTTAATAATTGGAATCCCATATTCTTTAGAAATGGCTTCACCGGTGGCTACCAGATTTTCAGCCAAATGGGTAATCTTATCATAAATCTTGTTGCAGGTCGTTGCGTTGGATTCAGACACGCAATCTTTTAAGGAAATCCCCATGGTCGTGGTACGAATATCGAGGTTTTCCTCTGCAATCATGTGAATGGTATCAAAAATATCTTTTGTATTAAATGCTACTGCCATAATGATTTCTCCGTTAAATTTGGTGCATGAATTTGAAGATATTTTCGTGCTGGCAACGAACTTCCATTTGAAGACTTTCCCCTACCTTGGCACATTCATCTACCAAATCCTGCAAGCTGATGCTGCATTCAGTGATGTCCACAAGCATAATCATATTGAAGTATTCGCCCAAAATCGTTTAGCTAATATCCAATACATTAACATTTTTATCTGCAAGCATTGTAGTTACTGCAGCAATAACGCCTTTTTTATCTAAACCGGTGACGGTAATTACAGCCTTTTGTTGTTCGCTCATTGGCTTATTCTCCTTGCTTCAAATGGTAGGAAATGATGTAACGAATGATGTTGTGGCGACTAATAACCCCCACGAGTTTCCCATCTTCAATGACAGGCAATTTCTTAATTTTCTTTTTCCCGAGGGTACGAGCCACTTCATCCACATAATCATTAGGAGATGCGGAAATAATTTTAGTAGTTGCAAGCTCCATGACATTGATTTTCAAAAGATCTTCCATCTTTTGATCAAAACTTTCGGAATCGTACCATACGGTAATGAAGCTGGTCATATCGATAATACGTGGGTCTTGCTTAGCGATAAATTTCATAATATCGCCATCACTGATAAAACCAACCACTTCTTTTGCATCGTTGACAATTGGAAGACCGCTAATTTTTTTATCTACTAAAGTTTGCAACACCACTGCGATGGTATCATCTTCGTGTGCATAATACACTTCAGTTTCCATAATTTTAGAAATCATTTCACTCATTGTCTTCATCCTCCTTGTCTTTCTCACAATAATAGATAATTATAGAACAAGCCTTTATATCCCGTCAATCATCGCCTTTTGCGTCATACGAGATTTCAATTGTTCCATATTTTTTCTGCTAATCATGAATTTTTTATTCATTCAATGGACCTAATATTTATGCATACTCCCCGTCCACAGGAATATTATAGTTATTATAACACGCACTGATATTACAGTCAAAAGACGACATAAAAATTCCCCTTTACGACAAGTAAATTTTTCATAATTTACTGGCGTCCTCTATAACAGCACCAACCCCGACTGATTCATTTCGAAGGTGAAAAATTCAATTTGCACAATACTTCACATTTAAATATTAGATTTTATATACCATTCGTTTACATGTATGCGTTTCAATTACATCTCTGTACTTGCCTTTTGCCCGTCATTGATGGTACTATTCAAGAGATAGTGTCCATCTTAAACAAGCCTCTCATCTTTTGAGGGGATAAATCTGATTGTCTTTCATAGCACTGCTATCGTCGCAGTCGTATGAGCATCACACAAAAAGGAGCTGAAACAATGGACTTCACCATTCTCTTATTGGCAACATCCTTCGCTGAAGCATGGAGCAAGTGGTTTTTTATCGGAATCGCTATCGGTATGCCACTGATTGTTGTCGCTGCTGTTATCACCTATTTTCAAATGAAAAATAGTTCTGACCAAAATGATTCCGAAGATTCCCATGACCAACAAGACGAAGAGGTCAACGACACCCTCTAAAGAAGCATAAGCCTACAACGCCAGCAATGGCGTTTTTTTATTTTTATTTGCTAGTCGTCTCCTTATCGTCCTCCTCTAGGCCACGAACACATATCAATTGTATTTAACGATATGACTGTTCCACCCATATAAAAGCAATTAAATAAAAACCACCGGTTGAACCGGTGGTTTTAGCAAGCCCTATAAGGGCTTTTCTCTTGTGGTAACCCCTTAAGGGGTATTGAATGGTCTGGCAATCACACTTTATTTACCAGCAGCCCCCCTTGGGGGCTCTTTTTGTGCCTTACTTTTCTCGCTCACCCGTAAACGGGT
>USCP01000103.1 GCA_900553245.1 uncultured Peptococcaceae bacterium | reverse complement strand
TTCTTTGTAAGACGTCAAAATCGCATCGAAACGCCGCTGTTGCGTTTTAATTGCTTGAAGAACCAGCGCTTTGCGATGGGGATGATTATTTCCATGGTGGTCAATGCTGCCCTTTTGTTTGGTGGGGTATTGATGCCGATTTATTTGCAGGATATTCACGGCTACAGTGCCTTTGTGGCCGCGCTGATTATGTTGCCATCGGCGATTGTGGGTGCGATGGTGCAGCCGTTGGCGGGGAATTTTTACGACCGCCACGGGGCGCGGTATTTGATGCTGATTGGTTTATTGACAATGTCCTTGGGGTCTTTGTGCTTCGTCTTTTTGACGAAGGATACCGCTATTTGGATTTTGGTGCTGATTTATACCGTGCGTGCGATGGGCATCAATATGATTATCATGCCGCTTACCACTTGGGCAATGACGGATTTTCGTGGGGAAAGTGTGCCCCATGCCAATGCGGTGCTTAACACCATGCGTCAAGTGGCAGGGTCTGTCGGGACGGCGATTTTTGTGTCGATTTATATGATTGTTTCGACGACGGCCCAATCGCCGGTGTTGGAGGCGTCCCTGTCGGGTTTCCATTATGCCTTTGGGGCAGCGACGGTGCTGAGCTTTGCGGTGGTGGCGCTCGCCTACTTTAAGGTGGAGTATCCGGAAAAAAAGAAAAAAGCCTAAAAATGAAAGAGAAAGTGCTAAAAAGCCCTCTTCACAACACGCATATTGTTGTGAAGAGGGCTTTTTTTCTATTCTCTGTCGCCGAGGGCGCGGATTTTTAGGAGGGTGAGGTAGAGGGCAGGGTCGTTAAAGACGATGATTTTGAGGGCGCTTTTGGCACGGGTGACCATTTGGTAGAGGGCGGTGAGGTCTTGGGTATGCCCCTGTTTGATGCACAATCGTTTGCTTGGGTCGTAGTAGAAGCGGTGGTCCATGATGACCACGACCTTGTCAAATTCTTGGCCCCCTAGGGATTCTAGCGATGGCATTTCTTCGAGGCTTGTCCAGTCGGTGCTGCGGAGAAAACGGCTGTAAGCGTGAAGATCGGCTTTGTTGTCCAGATAGTCTACGCTGACGCTGTCGTAATCTCTATGGGTGCGGCCGCTACCGATTTTAAAAAGGTTGGTGATGAAGGACGCCATTTCCTTGTTGGGGCGAATCTTGGCGGTGAGGCGCTTGGTTTCAACAGGGAGGTCCGCTGCCGTTTCAGCGAGAAAGGATTGTACATCCAAGGCGGCGCCTTGGGGGTCGCTGTCCCAAGCGAGTACGGTGGTGATGCGATGGGTGCGCGCCCAGTTGATGAGGTTGGCGCAGGCTGTTTTGGACAATCGCTGCACCTCATCCACAAAGAGGAGGGCGCAAGCGGTGGGGAAATCATCGCGGTCCATGTCGGTGGCGGTGAAAATCGGCCACTGATGATCATCGCGCAAATGCACATGTCCCTCGCTTAATGGCGCACAGTGGATGAGGGCGATGGGGATGTGAGCATCCATTGCTGTTTTTGCCATGTCGTAGAGGAGAAGGGTTTTGCCGGTCCCTGCGCCGGCGGCAATGGAAAAGAGCATAAAGGGATGGCGACGCCGGGCATGGTTAAATTCGTCCTTCACCGTTTGCTGGGCGGTGGTGAGGAAATATTCCCCGCGCATAAAGCGGCCGCTGTCGCGAAACGGGCTGACCAAGTAATTGGCAGGCACAAAGGCAAGGTCGGGGTCGAGGCTGAGGTCTACCTCTTGGGCAGCCAAGGCCTGGGCAACCACTGCCGGCGTGGTGCGAGTGAGGCTGTCGTCTACGGGATCGTACATATAAAAGCCATCGGCATCGGCATAGGTGAAGATGTGAATCGGGCGACCTAAAAAGCTCAGGTAATGGGCGTTTGCGCGCATTTGCTTCAAAATCTTGGCTTGCTTGTTGGGCCGTTCAAAGGCCGCTTTGAGCTCAATATTGATGATGCAGTTGGTGCCAAAGCGCAACAGGTCAAATTCCTTGCTGATGCGGTCGATGGTATAGCTCACATAAAAGCCGTCAAAGTCCGCCACCGTGCAACCGTAGATGGAAAGGATATTGCACAGGGAGCGGAGGTTGTCAATTTCGTGGCTTTTGAGCGGTTTAAATCGACGGTCGGCCTCAAGGCTCGGCAGCTCCAGTGCTCCGGCGCCTTGGTACACACTCAACAGGTTTTTCGGCTTCATAGAAGTACCTCCCTTCATTGGCTTCATTATAGCATGAAAGGCGCCTGCCAAAGCCATAAAAAAGACACCGTCGGGTGTCGACGGTGTTCAGTGTGGTTCATAGAGATGACGGGTGATTTTGTGATACATCGGAATAAGGAGCAGACAAGCGCCAAACCATGCAATCGGTGTGGCAAGGCAGATGCCTATATAGCCGATATAGCGCGATAGGATGACGGTGGCGCCTACTCGACCAAGCAACTCAATCATGCACGCCATAAACGGAATCTTTGGCTTGTTCATGCCTTGGATGGCAGCGCGATGCACGAGAAGCGCCCCTTCAAGAAGATAAAACGGTGCCACCATGAGGAGGAAGGTCTCCCCATACCAGCAGATTTCGGCAGTGGGTGTATTTACAAAAAGCGGCACGATATAGTGACGCCCAAACACCAACGCCACGCCCATCAGTACATTGGCAATACTCGCTTGAATGAGGCTGGCATACATCCCCTCGCGGATGCGTCCAAACAAACCGGCGCCGTAGTTTTGTGCCACATAGCTGGAAAGGGACATAGAAAAGGCCGTGTTGACCAACACCGCCACCTGATCCAAACGGGTAGCGGCAGCATAGCCGGCAATCGCCGCAGGCCCCAAGGCATTGACCGCCCCTTGCATGGCAATGAGCCCCAAACACATGACGCTAAGCTGAAAGCCCATTGGCAGCGCGATGTGCAAATGGCGACGACAAGTGCCCGGTGGCAGATGGAAATCATCGACGGAAAGACGCATGAGACGAATATGGCGCAAACCGGAAAGGGTACAGAGAATGGCCGACAAAAGCTGTGCCAATACCGTCGCCCACGCTGCCCCAGCCACGCCCATTTGCAGCGGCCCGATAAAAACAAGGTCTAAGACGATATTCAATATGGAGGAAAAAACCAAGTAAACAAGCGGCGTGCGACTGTCGCCAAAGGCACGCAGGATGTTTGAAATCATATTGTAAAACACCGGTGCCACTGTACCGGCGAGAATGATAAAGATATATTCATAGGCCATGTCGTAGATTTCAGCCGGCGTATTAAGAAGGACCAAAATCTGTGGCAACAGCAAAGTACTGGCCATGGTGGCAAATACGGTAAAAACCACACATAAAAGCACCGAAGCCGCCAAGCTGTGCCAGATGCCCTTGGTATTGCGCCGTCCCACCATTTGCCCCAAGCAAATTCCGAAGCCGCCGGTGTAGCCTTGAATAAAGCAGATGATGAAGCCAATGATAATACTTGTGGCCCCGACCGCTGCCAGTGCGTCCGCGCCCAATACTTGCCCGACGATGATGGAATCAACAATGGTATAGAAAAGCTGAAACAAATTTCCGGCAATCACCGGCAACGTAAAACGAAAAATCGTTACAAACGGCGTGCCCTGTGTCAAATTGAGCGCCATAGGTCCTCCTTTCTAATGATAGCTTAAAGATTATTGTATTTAGAATTATAATAGTTTAATCGTGATAAAACAAGGGAGGAGGTGTGAAAATAGCGACCGCCTTCGGAAAATATACCAATTCCCCTTCAGCCTACTAAGAAGGGACGTTTCTTTATAGTTATATTATTACATGAAAATATAACTATGGCAATTTTAAAGTGCTAAAAAATATAGGGAATTGTGCTGGGCATCAAAAAAGCACCTGCTGTGAGCAGGTGCTTGGTGAGAGGCGATTAGCGCACACCTTCAAAGAAGGCACGGTAGGCGCGCATGGTAAAGTAGATGTCCGCCTTGCTGACAAGCTCAACCGGTGCGTGCATGGAGAGCATTGGTACACCGCAGTCTACGACTTCGGCGCCACGTTCGGCGAGGATGTAGGCGATGGTACCGCCGCCACCTTCGTCCACGCGCCCCAATTCACCGGCTTGCCATGGCACATCGTGGTGCTTAAAGACGCGACGCAGTTCGGCGAGGAATTCCGCATTGGCATCGTTGGAGCCGCTTTTGCCGCGGGCACCGGTAAATTTGCAAAGGCTCACACCCTTGCCGAGGAAGGCGGTGTTGCGGCGATCCATTACTTCCGGGAAGGTTGGGTCTAAGGCTGCGGTCACATCGGCAGAGAGTACTTGGCTGGCAGCAAGGGCGCGACGCACGCTGAGCTCGGTGTCGTGCTTGCCGGCGAGGGCAAAGAGCTCTGCCAAGAGGTTTTCAAAATAACGCGCGCTCATGGAGGTGTTCCCGACGGAGCCGATTTCTTCCTTGTCGACAAAGAGACACACTGCGGTGTGTTCAGGGATGTCGGTGGTATCAAACATTGCTTCCAATGCCGCATAGGTACAAGAACGGTCGTCATGCCCGTGAGCGGCAATGAGGCCACGGTCTAAGCCGACATCCACGGCGTTTTGTGCAGGCACAAGCTCAAGCTCGGCGAGGAGCAAATCTTCCTCCACCATGCCGTATTTATCGTGAAGGGCACGGAGCACTGCTGCTTTGATAGGTTCCTTGCAGTCCTCATCATCGAGAGGGATATGCCCGATGATGGCATTGAGCTGTTCGGCGGTGATGGCTTCCGCGAGTTTCTTTTCGTTTTGGCTCTTTCCCAAATGTGGGAGCAAATCGGTGATGTAGAGCACCGGGTCGCCTGCTTCGTCGCCAAAGCGCACATTCACTGCTGTGCCGTCGGCGGTATAGACAAGCCCGTGGAGTGCCAGTGGCATGCAGGTCCATTGGTATTTCTTGATGCCGCCGTAGTAGTGGGTCTTTAAGAGGGCGAGCTCGCCTTCTTCATAGAGAGGATGTCCCTTTAAATCCAAACGAGGGGCATCGATGTGGCTGCCGACGATATGCAGACCGTCTTCTAAAGGACGCTCGCCGATGACAAAGAGCACCACTGCCTTGTTTTTGTGGTTGTAAACAATCTTGGTGCCGGCAGCCGGCATATGGCCACTCTTTACCACCTCGGCAAAATCCACAAAGCCCTTATCGTGTGCCATCTCTACAATCGTCGCGGCACATTCGCGCTCGGTCTTGCCGGCGTCCAAAAAAGCCTTGTAGCGTTCACCGTAAGCAAAAACCGCTTCGCGGGTTTGATCGTCCATGCCTTTCCAAAGGCTCGGACAAGTATATTCAAATTCCATTAGTGAAATCTCCTTTCATTGTCATCACCGGTGCGGTGATGGTAATTGTCACGCTAACGTGGTACAATCAGTATATCACGAATTTAGATGGTGAAACAGGAGGAATGAACAATGGGAAAACAGTGGTCCAAGACCGTCAATCTTGTCACCGCCATCATCGACTTTGCCATGGCGCTCATTATGATGATGCTTGCTATTAGCGGACGAAGCATTTTGGCGTTTGTTTTTGGCGTTATCTTTGTGGGGATGGGCGTGTATTTTCTGCGCTACTTTGAACGTCAACGCCGTCTTGAAAACATGACCGAAGAAGAACGCATTGCCTTCTTTAAAAGCGGTGAAGCCATTCTCGTGCCCGGCGAAGTAGAAAAAATGATGCAAGAAAAGCACGATCAAGGCAAATAAGACCAACCCATCGAGGCCCTCGGCAGAGGACCTCGTTTTTTTAATGATTTTCATTTAGTCATGGTCTGAGAAGAAACAAAAGAAACAAAATGCGAAAGAAAACGGTCTATTTGTGACCGAATTCACATGAATTTGTAAAAAAGATGACACTATTGGGCGGTATTGTTTGCAGGGACTGGGGCGCTTGTGCTATAATGGCTTCGAGACTGAAGGAGGGTAAGCCCGATGGTCCATTATCTTTTATTAGGGTTTAAGGAAAATGCCTTGACCGAAAATGTCATTAATGGTTTTGCGGAAAAATTTGATCAACTTGAAAAACACCACGAGGGCCTCGTCAATCCCCAGATCTATCGCAACATTGTGAGCCGGGAAGGCAACATGGATTTGATGATTACCATCGAATATCGCAGCTTAGAAGATCTTAAAGCATGTCTGGAAAGTCCGGAGTATCATGAACTCCAGGAAAAATATGGCGAAATCGTCGAAACCCAGTTCTCGTTTGATCACAACTAAAATCAGGACATTGCTCTCGGTGTGACCGAGAGGTTAGAAGCAACACCCCTGTGCGTGGCGGCGCACAGGGGTGTTGCTTTTTTGTGCTGCAAAATGGCATAACTTGCATCTTGAGCGTCGTTAGTGCGTAATCGATGGCTCTTGTCATTTTTTCCGGATTGACAGAGATGGGTGTGTGGTGTATGATGAGTGTACTAGATAAGATAGTACAGCTAAGATGGCTGACATCACAGAAAGGAGGACGCATCATGTTTCGTATTGATCAGCGTAGTGCACTGCCAATCTATGAGCAAATTTTACAGAGTATCGAGACGATGATTGTCAGTGGGGCTTTGCTTAAAAACGAGCAGTTGCCGAGTGTACGTTCTGTGGCGAATGATTTGGCGGTGAATCCCAATACCATTCAAAAGGCGTATGGCTTATTGGAAGAACGCGGCATTATCTATTCTCGCCCGGGGCGTGGGAGCTTTGTGGCAGTGGATGCAAGTGATTTGCAGGCACGTCGCATTCCGCAGGCGATGAGTGGCTTGGATGCTGCCGTGGATGCACTGTTGGCATTAAAGGTAACAACAAAGGAGATTATCAGTCGGGTGGAAACCCGTTGTACACAATACAATGAAGGGGGCGACAAGCAATGATTACAATCGATAAGCTCAGTAAGCGTTTTGGGACCCATTACGGGCTACGTGATATTACCACTGAGATTCCGGAAGGGAGCATTTATGGGCTGGTGG
>USCP01000102.1 GCA_900553245.1 uncultured Peptococcaceae bacterium | reverse complement strand
CACTTCTTTGTAGCGGCTGGCTAATTGTTCGCGAGCGAGCTGGTCGAGGGGGGCGGTGGTGTTTGCGGTCATGAGGGCTGCAATGGTGAGGTGCAGGGCCTCTTGATAGGCAATTTCGTTTTCCGGTTGGCTGAGCTCGTTGCAGAGGTTGATGACCATGGTGGTTTGCTCCATCATGAGTTCATCGGAGAGGGGAAAGAGTTCGAGCTTTCTGGAGTTATGGATGGTCTTTAGGATGGCATTGAGTCCGCGCAGGGTTTCGAGATCGTGATAGAGGGCGAGCTACTGACTTTCGGCTTTGGTAAAGGCCTTTTGTTTGCAGTAGGGCTTGATAAATTCAAGGAGCGCGTACTGGCGACGCAGTGCCACGCGTAGCGTACTCAGTGCATCGTTGTCGTCCGGATCGGTGAGAAATTGATCGCGGGCGTGGATGATGTGATGGTGTTGATTTTGAATCATGGTAGCGATGCCGATGGAAAGGGGCATGCGGTAAAGGTCGAGGCTACGCATTTGATCGAAATCGATGTCGTGAATGCGAATGGCATTGGTTGGTTGAGTTGGTGAGAGGTAGAGCATTTCACCACGGCCTTTTTTGAAGTGTACATCGAGGCCGGTCATTTCACGCACCCAATCGCTCAAGTAAGGCTCGTGTCCGACAACGACTAAGGTTTCGCCATGGTCATGGGCACGAATGGCGCGACAAAAGGCATCGAAGTTCCCTTCTTCAAGGAAGTTTTGAGTGAGGGGCTTTACGCCGGGCATGTAGCGGCAGAGCACGTTGGCGGTTTCTAAGGCGCGCGCCTTTGGAGATGTCCAAACTTCGCAGTGTTTTTTACTATTAAGATAACGGGCGAATGCCGGATAAACATTTTCAAGGCGCTCTTTGCCTTTTGCGGTGAGTACGCGGCGGGCGTCGCCGATGTTTTCGGTGGCATCTTCGGCTTGACCGTGTCGGATGAAGATTAAACGCATGGGAGATTCCCTCTTTCTATGTCAATATCTTGTTAAAAATAGTATAGCATTTTTTGTCGTGTGCGGGGGAGGGTTCTCCAAAAAGGGTGATTTTTGAAATATATAAAAATTTTTTGCACTAAAAATGGGCCGTATGGTAATGTATTTATTTGTCCTTTAGGGGAACATTTGCTATACTCAATAGGATAATCAGGAAATCGTCCCGCATTCATGGAGAGGATAAATTGGAGTGGGACGTGAGGCAGAGGGATCATGTCCAATCCTGCTTGCATGGAAAAGTTTAGAGATAAGGAAGGTGTCTTATGAAAGTCCATTTATTCTCACAATGTATCGTGGATATGTTTTACCCACAGGTCGGTATTGCAGCTGTTGAAGTATTGGAAAGACTCGGGTGCGAAATTGTGCTCCCTAAGAAGCAGGTTTGCTGTGGTCAGCCGCTCATTAACTCCGGCTATGTACAAGCATCCAAGGCTTCTATCAAGAATACCATTGAAGCATTTGAAGATGCAGAAATTATTGTTAGTCTTTCCGGTTCCTGCGCATTTGCAATGAAGCATGAGTACCAAAACCTTTTGGCTGATGAACCACAATGGGCAGCTCGTGCGAAAAGAGTCGCTGATAAGCTTTATGAATTTACCGATTTTATTGTTAATGTTCTCGGTGTGACCGATGTTGGCGCAACCTTAAACAAGAAGGTAACCTTCCACAAGTCCTGCCACGTGACCCGTATGCTCGGCGTAAAGGAACCACCTTTGGCGCTTTTGCAAAACGTGCATGGTTTGGAATATGTGGAAATGGAAAAGGCTGACCGTTGCTGCGGCTTTGGTGGGACCTTCTCTGTAAAGCAACCTGATATTTCCGAACAAATCGTTGCGGAAAAGGTGCAAACCATCATCGATAGCGGTGCTGATATCTGCTGTGGGGCAGACCAGGCTTGCCTTATGAACATCGCAGGGCGTATTGATCGTCTTCGTGACAGAGGCGAACTCCCACGCGATATTCGTGTGATGCACATCGCTGAAATTCTCAACTGCCGCTAAGACACAGGGGGAGAGATACTATGGCAATTCTTTATAAATTAGACGGTAAGGAGCAAACTTTCCAAGAACGTGTGAAAGATTGCATTGCCGACGATTTTAAACATAATGCGATCACCACCGCGACTGACGTGTTCTACAAGAACCGTTCCGCGCGTGTGTCTGAAGTTCCTGAATGGGAAGAGCTTCGTGAAGAAGCACGTCGTATTCGTAACCACGTGCTTGACAACTTAGACTATTACTTGGCACAATTTGCCGAAAATGCCGAAAAAGCCGGTTCTAAGGTGTATTTTGCACAAACCGACAAGGAAGCGGTGCAACAGGTTATCGAAATCTTCGAAAACCGCGGTGCAAAGAAGATGGTAAAGAGTAAATCTATGATGTCTGAAGAAATCGGCATCAACCACGCACTCATCGACCAAGGCGTTGAAGTGTTTGAAACCGACTTGGCTGAAATCATTCTCCAGTTGAACGACTGGAACCCACCATCTCACATTGTTGTTCCTGCACTTCACTTGGAACGTAATGCGATTCGTGACGTATTCTCCCGCTATGGTTACACCGGCGACGAGGATCCGGAACGTCTCACCAAGTTTATTCGTGGCTTTATCCGCGAAAAATTCTTGAACGCTGATGTTGGTATGACCGGTTGCAACTTTGGTGTTGCTGAAACCGGGACCTGCACCCTCGTTACCAACGAAGGGAATGGTCGTATGACCACCTCCGTGCCAAACACCCAAATCGTGCTCATGGGGATGGAACGTATCGTACCTAGCTTCGAAGCATTGGATGTGCTCGTGGCACTTCTCGTTCGTAGCTCCGTTGGCTCTAAGATTACCTCTTACTTCTCTATGACCACCGGTCCTCGTAAAGCAAACGAAGTGGATGGTCCGGAAGAACAACATATCATCATTATCGACAATGGTCGTTCCAAGATTTTGGCAAGCGAATTCCGCGATATGCTCCGTTGCATTCGCTGCGGTGCTTGTCTCAACATCTGCCCTGTATACCGTCACATTACCGGTCACGGCTACGGCTCCATCTACCCAGGTCCAATGGGGATTGTATTGACCCCACTTCTCTTGGGCTATGATCAAGCCGGTTCCCTTCCTTGGGCTTCCACCCTTTGCGGTGCTTGCTCTGACCACTGCCCTGTGAAGATTCCGCTTCACGAACTCATTCTTCGTCATCGTCAAATCATGGTTGAAGAAAAGGGTTACGGCGGCGGCGCACAAAACTTCATCTTTAAGTCTGCCGGTAAGGTGCTTGGCCATCCGGGCCTTTACAATGCTGGGACCAAGATTGGTGCAAAAGTGATGCCAATGTTTACCAAGGATAAGAAATCCTTCAAGGAAAACAGCAATCTCCCTGTTGTGAAGAACTGGACCCAGTCCCGTAATATGGATGTATTGAACCAAGAAAAATTCAGAGATTGGTTTAAGAAGCATGAAGCAGAAAAGAAAGGCGGGAAGTAATCTATGTTAACCGAAAAGCATAAAGAAGCATTTTTGCACAACGTTTCTCTCGCCCTCGGCCGTAACGAAGTGCCAAAATCTGTTGAACCATACGATTTCACCAAGGGCCCACAACACGGCGTCATGAGTGAAGTACAAACCGAAGAAGAAATCATCGCTCGCTTTAAAGTAGAATGTGAAAAACTCGCAATCCCTTACACCGAAGTGGCACCATCCGATGTCAAGGACGCTGTACTCAAGGTCATCAAAGATTACGGCGGTGGCAAGGTTGTTTGCCCAATGGTTCCACAAATGGATGAATATGGCTTGACCGACGCCTTTGCCGTAGCTGATGGCAAGGATGGTTTGAGCTTTGTCAACTGGGATGCTTCCAAGGGCCGTGAGTATAACATCAACAACGCACAAGATGCCAACATCGGGATTACCTTCCCACAAATGGCGATTGCCGAAACCGCAACCTTGGTTCAACCAATGACCGAAGGTTCCGGCCGTAGCGTTGGGCTTCTCCCAATCACCCACGTGGCTGTGGTACGCCGTAGCACCATCAAGCGTCGTATGGGCGATACCATGCTTGCACTCCGTAAGCAATTCCAAGAAGCACCGGCTGATTTCCCAAGTGCCATCGTGCACATTTCCGGTCCTTCCTCTACTGCCGACATCGAACTCGTTCGTGTGGTAGGGGTACACGGTCCTGTAAACATTACCTACGTGATCGTGAACGACTAATTGAATTTTACGCCCGGCAATCGTCGGGCGTTTTTTGCGGGCAAAATCCGCAATGTTTACTATTTGCCACAACAGGAAAGGAGCCTTCTAAATGGAGTTTGTTCGAGCAGAGAAGAAGGATGTGCGCGCCCTCATTGAAAGCCGCGTGGTGTATTTGCGTGCTGCCATAGGGGAGATGAGCGAGGCAGAGGAAACAGAAACACGTCAAAAATTGCTGCCATTCTTTCACGATCATTTAGAGCGTGACTTATTTGTTTTTTGTGCGCGTGATTCCAAAGAGGGCATTGTGGCGACGGCCTTTCTCATGGTTTATGAAAAGCCTTTTCGTCCTGACAATGGTTCGGGACGTTACGGTGTGGTTTATAATGTGGTGACCAAGGACGGCTTTCGTGGGCGCGGCTTGGCAACGGCATTGGTGAAGCACCTTCTCGCCGGCGCTGAGGGGATGGGGCTTGAGCGTGTGATGCTCAATGCCACCGAGGCAGGTCGTCCGATTTATGAGAAACTGGGTTTTCAAGAGCGCGTGAGTTGTGACATGAACATGGTCTATGAACTCTAGAAACAAAAATCCCCTGTCAGTGCAGGGGATTTTTGTGCAATTGACGTCAATTGTTGAAGAAGGGTTCGATTGCCCGACGAGACGTGTTACAATAGGATTGTATGTTCATTTGCAGGTGATTTTCCGTGGAGGGAAGAAACCATGAAAACCAAACTGAAAAGGCTCATCAAGCGTTACGAGGAACAGTGGCGGTATTTGATTGTCGGTGTGTGGACAACGGTCATCAACTATGTCATCTATTTTGCCCTCAATGCGCTGGGACTCTATTATATTGCCTCCAACATCCTTGCGTGGGTGGGCGCGGTGGCTTTTGCCTATTTTGCCAATGGCGCATGGGTCTATCGTTCGACGGCCCATCGTGGGGTGCGTGAAGCATCGGCCTTTGTGATGTCGAGGGTCTTTTCCTTGGGTGTGGAAACGGCGCTTTTGTTTGTCATGGTGGAGCTTCTGTCAATCGGACAAAATTGGGCGAAAATTGTGGTGGCTGTGGTGGTTGTTGTTTTAAATTACCTCACCGGTCTGTTGGTCTACAAAAAAAGACGCCCGTAGTAAACTTGAGGGATGAAAGGAAGATAAAACATGAAAGAATTTACGCTGCCCCAAGCTGATGTGCTTGGGCGTGCATTGTGGGGAAGGGTGCCAAAGGAAACACGGGTGACTTTTTTTAGCGCTTTTGTGCTGGGACTCATTACCCACCTGTATATGATTACCAACAAATTCCCGAACCATGACGATATTAACCACCTATTTGCAAACAACTACGGGACCCAATCCGGGCGCTGGGTATTGCCATATATCTCAAAATGGAGCGGTGATTTTAGTATGCCGTGGGTGATCGGGCTTTTGAGCATCCTCTTTTTGTCGCTGGGTGCTTGCCTGGTGGTGGCCCTGTTCCGTGTAAAAAAGCCCCTCTATTGTGTGCTGATTAGCGCCCTTATGGTGAGCTTTCCGGCGGTGACCTCTACCTTTACTTATATGTTTACCGCCGATGCCTATTTCTTTGGGCTTTTGCTTGCGATATTTGGCGCCTATACCACCGTGCGTCATCCGTATATTGGTGTGTCCCTCGGGGCCTTTACGTTGATTTTATCCATGAGCATTTACCAAAGCTATTTTCCGGTGGCGGTGGCGCTGGTGGTCGGGGCGCTGTTGTTTGATACCTTGGCCGGCGACCGTGACATTAAAATGCTTCTCGGCAAAGGGGTGCGCGTGCTTGCGGTGCTGATGGTATCTATGGGGGGCTATCTCCTTGCTGCCAAGCTCACCACCGATAAGGTCGGCTTGGTGGATTATATGGGCATCGACAAAATGGGCAAGCTCGAAATGGACAAGCTCCCAGAGCTGATTGGAAAGTGTTACAGCCAATACAAGACCGTTTTTATCGATAACAAGCTGGGGATTCAATTTGATTATTTGGGACCGCTCCTTGCGGTGGCCTTTGTAGCAACCATTGCCCTCTTGGGGCTCATTTTGTGGCAACGTCATTTGGGTGCGCCACGCACCGTTCTTGCGGTGGTCTTGGCAGTCCTTTATCCGTTGTCTGCGAACCTCATTCATATTATGGTTGGCGGCGAAAAGGTGCACATGCTCATGATTTACGGCATGGTGATGATGCTCGTTATGCCTCTTGCCTTGGCAAGTTATGCCGCTGAGCACAGTGACGGGCTTTCGGTGAATGTGCAAAACTTACGCACCGTACTTTGCTGGGTGGTGCTTGTAACGATGGCATTGACCTCCTATTCCTACGCCCTGACCGACAACAAGGCGTATCTCAAAACTCAGATTGCCTATGAGCAATGTAGTGCCTATGCCAACCGTTTGGTAAGTGCCATTGAGCAAACCGAGGGCTACCAAACAGGGATGCCGGTGGTCTTTATCGGCAATCGCTACATGGAAGCCAATATTGCACCGTTAGAACCGTTGAAGGATAAGAAAATGACCGGCGCATCTACCTTGTATAGCTTGCGTAGCAACTATTCCTTTGGGAGCTTCCTTAAATACTATATGGCTTTCTATGGCGATGTTTACTTGGATACCTCCGACATTGCCAAGCAAATGGCAGGGACTGCTACAGTGGCAGAGATGCCATGCTATCCAACCGATGGCAGCATTCAAAAGATTGACTGCTATCTCGTGGTGAAATTTAATCCGTAATGACTACTGATATACAAAAAGGCGTGACCGCAAAACG
>USCP01000101.1 GCA_900553245.1 uncultured Peptococcaceae bacterium | reverse complement strand
GGCTTGATGATGCGCATCATTACTCATCATGTAACAATGGGTATTCTGATGCTGCGTGGTACATTGGTTAACATAGGCTACAATTTCATCGCCTTGCTCTACGCTTTTCGTTGGCACCACAGCAATGGTCAAATCACCGTCTTGTGCCATCAGTTCATTTACTATATCGCTGGCGATTAAGGCGTCCATTGCTTCACTATAACGCATGTGCGTTACTTTCAAGGCTTTTGCCAAAGCAATCCCATCCTCATTGTAACCGTTCACATCCATCACGCGATCAAAACGATTGATTTCCATTTCTAAAGATGGATTAATATCCACACTCACAACCGCCGTCGGTGTAAAATAAAGCATCGCTGATGAGCCCACAAACAGCAGGCAAGCCATCGCAACTGCTGTCATCAGCCCCCATCTATTACGCCGCTTTACATCTTGAGGATTGCGCATACTTGCAAGAACCACATGCGTAGTCATTTCTACCAGCTCGTCACTCGCCTCTATGGCATCAAAGGCCTCGTTAAACTGCTCTTGCATCATGCTTCACCTCCCAAGGCATCTCTCAACAAATCCTTTCCGCGCGCAAGATGAGTATACACCGTATTCACTTTAACGCCTAGAATCTCACTCATTTCCGGTGCAGTATAGCCTTCATAATAATGTAAATATACTACTCGGCGATATTTTTCCGGTAAGGAAAGCACCGCTTCCAACAACTCAGAATGGTGTGGTTCGGTCACGCCGGATTTCTCAATATAATCCCCAAGAGGCACTGTATGCTTGCGAAAAAAGCTCTTTAGTAAATCCTTGCACGCATTCACCGTCACGCGAATCAACCATGCTTTTTCATGAGCCTCACTTTGAAATTCTATAGTGCTCATCGCATATTTTAAAAACACCGTTTGAAAAATATCCTCCGTATCTGCTTCATTCTTTAAATGAATAAAACAAATTCGCTGCACCATCGACGCATATTGCTCTATTGATCGGCAGACCGCTTCTTCACTCCGCAAGCCACTCCCTCATTTCATTGTTTTATTTCTTATGCACAACCACGTCCTTGCCCATGTCCGTGACCCATACCATGATGACCATGTCTGCCACCTTGCGCAGAATAATTGTCACAAACACCGTCATTATTCGCATCTACATAACCATTGCCTTGGTTGTTTCCATTAGCCGGACGATGATCACAAACACCGTCGTTATTTTCATCTATAAAGCCTTTGCAATTTTTACCGTGGTTGTCACACACACCGTTTTGATCGGCATCCACAAATTGTTCACAGTACATGCCGCGATTGTCGCACACACCGTTGTCGTCAAGGTCTACAATCTGACGCCCCACGCCTTGTCCGGAAGCAAACAATGCCGCAGGAACCATTCCTATCACCAACGCACTAGCCGCAATCATTGCCATTGTTTTCTTCTTCATTATAATTCCTCCTCTAAAAATGATTTCACTATAAATACGATTCATCTCAGCAAATCCATTCACGAAAAAGAAATTTTTTACAATATGATATTTTACGCCATTTTCTACAGCCACGCAAACAAAATAGCAACGTCCTAATGAACGTTGCTATGTTTAAGAGGTCATTTAAATGGTTTACTAATTTATAATCTTTGTACGTGTATGAGCTTTAAGCGTGATGATGGCCGCCACATTCACCTTCATGTTGATGTTCGTGGCAAATGCTACCAGTAGATTTCAATTCACCGCGGAGATAGCGTTCCACCGCTTCTTGTGCCACACCGGTTGCACCCATAATCACTTCAATGTTACGTGCATTGAAGATATTAACAGCGCCTTCGCCCATCCCACCGGCGATGATCACGTTCACACCGAGGTCGCCCAAGAAATTAGGCAAGAAGCCTGGCTTGTGACCTGGATTTGCAATGCTTTCATGATTCACGATGGCATTGTTTTCAATATCGAAGATATTGAAGTTTTCACAATGACCAAAGTGGCCTGCTACAACATTACCCATACTAGCTACTGCAATTTTCATAATATAGTCTCCTCCATAAAAATTTAAAACAAGATATTAACAAACAATTTCATTACATACTATTTAAGCTCCATGAGCGTCAGCACATGCTCATACACATCACGCAAAGCATCACTGGCGGGACATTTCACATCAGCGATGGTCTTACCCGCATTGATGGCATCAGGAATGGCGCGGTCATAGGGAATACGCCCTACGAACGGTACGTCATTTTCCTTACAAAACGCTTCAATGGCATCTGCTTTTTCCGGACAGCTGTCGTACTTGTTGATGCATACGGCAGCTTTTGTCTTGAAGCCCCGGCAGGTTCTTAAAATTCGCTCCATGTCGCTAATCCCTGAAAGGGATGATTCCGCCACAACGAGTACCATATTCACACCGCTAATAGACGCAATCACCGGGCATCCAATCCCCGGGGAACCATCAATAATAGCAAATTCCGCATCACTGTGTTCAGCCAAAGACTTTTTAACTGCCGTCACGAGCTTACCGGAATTACCACGACCCATTTTTAGCTTCGCAGTAGAAAACACACGACCATCTTGATAAAGCATCATATCGCCTGCCACATCATCTTTCATTGACACAGCACCGGTTGGGCAAACAGCGGTGCATACCGCGCACCCTTCACAAGACAGTTCATTCACTGTATAGCCATTATCATTTTTGACTAAAGCATCAAATCTACAAACACTTTCACATTTACCGCATCCAATACATTGCTTGGCATCCACCCAAGCCTTTTGTGCACCTAAAAAAGCTGATTTTTCAGGTTCATTTTTAAAATCCATAACCAAATGCAGATTTGGCGCATCAACATCACAATCTGCAAACGCGCGCCCCTGAGCGAAGGAAATAAAAGCAGCAGCGGTAGTGGTTTTACCTGTACCGCCTTTCCCACTGAGAATCAATAACTGCTTCATACCTTCACCTCCTCAGTAATCACACGCCAAAGGTCTGCAAACACTTCACGCAAATGTGCATCTATTTCAACAGCAATTTGACCGTTAGCGCCGGCACGCGCCGTTTCTTTACGATACGGAATCTTTGCAATCACCTTAAGGCCCTTTTCAGCGCAAATGTCATCCATCAAGGTATTGCCTTCCTCTGCCTTGTTGATCACAACACCACATGGTTTATTCATAATCGTTACCAACTCATGAACCATTTCAAAATTATGTGCACCGAAGACCGTCGGTTCTGCCACCAAAATGCAATAATCCGCATCCTGAATGCTTTCAACCACGGAGCATGCACTTCCTGGAGGGCAATCGATGACGATATTGTCGCCCTTGTAAGCATCCGCATGGCGCAAAAGCCCTTGAATAATAGCAATACCAGATGCTTCGCCAATGTTCAAAAAGCCTGAAGCAACTTCCACATGATTGTGCATCCCGACATCAATATGCCCGATTTCAACCGCTTCTTCACTGACAGCGCCATGTTTGCAAATGAGTTCGCATCCACCACAAGAGTGGCAGACATCCTTGAATACCATCGGCTTGTCTTTGATATATGCCAATGCATTAAAGCGGCAAAAATCCAAGCATGCTCTACATCCAGTACATTTTTCCGCATCAAAGACAGGCAAACGCTTTACAACTTTTGATGTAGAAACAGCCTCAGGTTTTAAAAACAGGTGCCCATTCGGCTCTTCCACATCACAGTCCACATACAACGCCTGTGGTGCAGTCACAGAAAGGTTCACAGATACAAAAGTTTTACCTGTGCCACCCTTCCCACTTAATACGGCAATTTTCATATTTAATCACCCCTGGTGATGGAACCCAGCATGAATGTTGCTTAAAGCTTCAAGTTCACCTTTAGCAAAGGCGTCAAGATTTGCTTGTGCGCTCCCTTCGATGGCTTGATACATTACAATATTGCTTGCATTTAACACATCAACAGCATTTTGACCGCAACGAGGGGTAATCAGTGCTTGTGCGCCCTGATCCGCAACACTTTGAGCAGCCTTAATACCTGCTCCACCTTGACTCATAATAGCTGAATTATCTAAAAAACTAACCGCCTGGGTTTCTGTATCAAAAAAGAGGAAATTCGCTGCACGGCCAAAATTTTCAGCAACAGCGCTTTCCAATGCTTGTTCATTAACTGGAATCGCGATTTTCATAATAAAGACCTCTTTTCTCTTTGTATTCGATGATATAGTGTTCCGAATTATCGGCATATGCCGTTTACAGTGTTAATATTATCACCGTAAGTGGCATATGTCAATAATAATTCACTATATTATTTAGGGTTTTACCCACATATTCCCTCTCATTTTAGCCACTTACCGGACGACACGCTTCTACACTAAGAAGCATACATGGACCAGTTACTTCATACATCACTCACTGCCCCTTTCCATTCTCGCACAGAAAGTCAACACCAACACGATCTCCCGCCGATATCATTGCCAGAATTGCCGCGCATACAAAAAAGCCCACACGACTCCTCATCGTGTGGGCTTCTTTTCCCTAAAGCAATATAGACACAGTTATTAAACCAATGAATTACTTGCTATATTTTTTTGCAGCGCCGATAAAGCCTTTAAAAATGCTTTGTGGACGGTTTGGACGAGATACAAATTCAGGATGGAATTGGCTCGCAATAAAGAATGGATGATCTGGTAATTCGATAATTTCTACCAAACGACCGTCTGGGGAAAGACCGGAGAATACCATCCCGTTGTTAGTGAAGATTTCACGGAAATCATTATTAAATTCATAACGATGGCGATGACGTTCACCAACTTCTTCACAGCCGTATAATTCACGTGCCAAGGTCCCTTCAACCAAACGGCATGGATATTGACCCAAACGTTGGGTGCCACCCATGTCTTCCACGTCTTGTTGAGTCACCATCAAATCGATGATGTTATGTGGGGTGTGCTTATCAAATTCTGCAGAATTTGCATCATCCCAATGAAGAACATTGCGTGCAAATTCAACTGCAGCCATTTGCATCCCAAGGCAAATCCCCATGAATGGCACTTTATTTTCACGTGCATATTGAATAGCATTGATCTTCCCTTCAATACCACGTTCACCAAAGCCGCCAGGCACTAAAATACCATCTGCATCTTTGAGAATTTCAGCAGCATTTTCTTTAGTAACAGCTTCCGCATCAATCCAATCAATCTTGATATCAACATCATGATAGAAACCGGCATGGTTCAAGGATTCGATGACAGAAAGGTACGCATCATGGAGTTGTACATATTTACCAACAAGTGCAATATGTACAGTTTGGTCAATTTTTCTAATACGTTCAACCAATTCCACCCACGCAGACATGTCAGCAGGTTTTTCTTCTAATTTTAACTTGCGGCAAACGATGTCATCCATGCCTTGTGCTTGAAGATTCAATGGAATTTGATAAAGGACATCGGCATCACGAGATTCAATGATGGCTTCCGGTTCAACATCGCAGAAAAGTGCAAGCTTATCACGCATGCCTTCACTCATAGGTTTTTCAGTACGAACAACTAAGATATCCGGTTGAATCCCCATCCCACGTAATTCTTTAACGCTGTGTTGGGTTGGCTTGGTTTTCATTTCGGTAGCAGCCTTCAAATAAGGCACCAAAGTGGTATGAATATAAAGAACGTTATCAGCACCAACTGCACTCTTCATTTGTCGGATGGCTTCGATAAATGGTGTAGATTCGATATCCCCTACGGTCCCACCTACTTCGGTAATAACAATTTCAGCATCGGAGGTTTCGCCGGCACGACGAATCTTTTCCTTTAACATATCAGTAATATGAGGAATAACCTGTACCGTCGCACCAAGGTAGTCACCACGACGTTCCTTACGAATAACTTCAGAATACACTTTACCGGTCGTTACGTTGGAATATTTGTTCAGGTTAATATCAATAAAACGTTCATAGTGACCGAGGTCGAGGTCGGTTTCACTACCATCTTCGGTAACGAACACTTCACCATGTTGATATGGGCTCATAGTCCCTGGGTCTACGTTGATGTAAGGGTCAAATTTTTGAATGGTAATTTTGTAGCCTTTATTCTTCAAAAGACGGCCCAAGGATGCTGCAACGATCCCCTTCCCAATCGATGATACAACCCCACCGGTTACAAAGATGTATTTTGTCATAAATGCTCCTCCTTGACTTATATAACAAAAAAAATCCCTATTCATTCGAATAGGGACGAGTGTACTAAAAACGGCTCTTTATTACAAGAGTGCCCTATAATATCTTACTGATTTATGGCGCAACAGTCAAGTACAAATTGCATCAATCAACCACAAGGAAATCGATGGCCATACAAACGAGTTTACCATCCTTGTATCCCCAATATGCTGGGAACCCTTGCGCTTCGCTACCAACCATCGTAATGAGATTCACTTCAAGACCTGGAAGAATGGTATTTGCTACACCACCGTTTTCAAAATAGGTCGTACTGATTTGCTTTTCGATATCTTTCAATACATCAGCCGACTCTTCCACGTGTTCCAAAAGCCAACCAACCGTTTGCTCGGCACAAACGGTTAAATTGCCACTTTCGGTTTGAATACCATAATACCCATCTTCAGGAAGCGCTGATTCATCTACGAAGCTAGGCAAGCACATTCTCCATTCATCCGGTACCGCTTCTTCGTCAAATTGCATCAAAAAGCCTGCCACTTTCACCTCATCATGTGGCGGAATATGAGCGGTGAAAATGCTCACCGGATGCTTGCCGTTGGCAATGTCTTCACTCACAACAATACCATAGTTGATCGCATAAGGGTCCGCCATAACAATACGGCCCTTTGTAACCAATAAAACACCCTGCGGCTCTTTAACAATGAAATGGTTTTCTACGGCACCTTGATAATGCATTTTTCCGGAAAACATAAAATCCAAAAAGTTTTTGTTAATATACATATAGGTTCCCTTCCGTTAATAAATAATAAAAAAACGATGCACCCCGAAGTGTGCATCGTATCAATTGCTTACTTAATGAGCATGGTCAGTACAAAGGATAAAACCATGAACAGTAACGCAAATGCACCGGATGCTTTTGCCAACTGATC
>USCP01000100.1 GCA_900553245.1 uncultured Peptococcaceae bacterium | reverse complement strand
ATTGCTGACTCCGTTAAGAAGAGCGGCCGTATCGCTGCTGAAGGCGTTATCGCTTCCTACATCCACATGGGTGGTAAGATTGGTGTTCTCGTAGAAGTTAACTGCGAAACCGACTTCGTTGCAAAGACCGATGGTTTCAAGGAATTTGCACAAGCAATCGCTATGCACATCGCTGCTGTTAACCCTAAATACGTTTCCCGTGAAGAAGTAGATCCAGCAGAACTCGAACACGAACGCGAAGTATTGGTTGCTCAAGCTAAGAACGAAGGCAAGCCAGATCACATCGTTGAAAAGATGGTTGAAGGCCGTATCAAAAAGTACTATGCTGAAGTTTGCTTGCTTGATCAAGTATACATCCGCGCTGAAAAAGACGAAACCGTTGAAACCTTCGTTAAAGAAGCAATCGCTCAATTTGGCGAAAACATCAAGGTTCGTCGTTTCGCTCGTTTCGAAATGGGCGAAGGCCTTGAAAAGCGTGTTGACGACTTCGCAGCAGAAGTTGCAGCACAAGCTGGGGTATAATTTATCCTGCATTTGAAAAAATGACTATAAGAATCCTGGGCTTGTTTCCTTGTGAAACGGGCTTGGGATTTTTTTTGGAAAAAATCTGATTTTCAGGCTGTCTAAGAGTGTCAAATAGGCATTTTATAAAAGAGCAGTTTCTTTTAAGACGCTCATTTGTTATAATAATCAAAGTAATAAAAAAGACAGTCTTCAATTAAAAACCTTGGGGGTATGACGATGGAAGCTAAATTTAAACGTGTCATTATTAAACTCAGTGGTGAAGCACTTGCTGGTGAGCAAGCATTTGGTTTGGAAAGCAATACTTTGAATTCCTTAGCAGATCAAATTGCTGAAATTGCTGCTTTGGGTGTTGAAGTTGCTGCAGTCGTAGGTGGTGGCAATATTTGGCGTGGGGTAACCGGCGCTAAGCGTGGTATTGACCGTGCAACTGCGGACTATATGGGAATGTTGGCTACTGTTATTAACGCATTGGCGTTGCAAGATGTGTTGGAAAGTCACGGGGTAGATACTCGCGTGATGTCCGCAATTGAAATGCGTGAAGTGGCAGAACCTTACATCAAGAGAAGAGCCATCCGACATTTAGAAAAAGGCCGCGTGGTCATCTTTGCTGCAGGGACTGGTAACCCATTCTTCTCCACCGATACAACCGCTGCATTGAGAGCGGCTGAAATCGAAGCTGAAGCAATTTTAATGGCGAAAAAGGTTGATGGCGTTTATGACAGCGATCCTAAGGTGAATCCGAATGCAAAGCGCTTCGACGAATTAACTTTCTTGGAAGTGTTGAACAAGGGCCTGAAGGTCATGGATTCTACCGCGATTTCTTTGTGTATGGATAACAATATCCCTATCCAAGTATTTAACATCAATGAACGCGGGAATATGATGAAGGCTGTTTTAGGCGAAAAAATTGGTACTTTTGTTGGAACAGGGGAATAAACTATGACTGAAGAAATTTTATTAGACGCTGAAGAGCGCATGGAAAAATCTATTGAGCGCTTCAAAGAAGAATTGTCTCATATTCGTACAGGTAAAGCCAATGTTTCTTTGTTGAACGGGATTACCGTAGAATACTACGGCTCTCCAACTCCTATCAATCAGGTGGCAAATGTGAGTGCTCCTTCTGCTGACATGATCACCATTCAGCCTTGGGATAAGGGCATCATCAAGGATATTGAAAAAGCCATCCAAAAATCCGATTTGGGGATTACTCCAAACAACGATGGCGTTATTATCCGCCTTCCAGTGCCTCAATTAACCAAGGAAACTCGTACTGAATTGGCAAAGCAAGCGCATAAGAAAGCGGAAGATGCAAAGGTTCACATTCGTAACATTCGTAGAGATGCCAATGATTCTGTTAAGAAATTAGAAAAAGGTAAGGAAATTACCGAAGATGAATCCAAGGGCGCTCAAGACGATATCCAAAAGCAAACCGATGCTGCTGTTGCAAAGATTGACGCTATTTGCGCTGAAAAAGAAAAAGACATCATGAGCATCTAAGCTGCTCTTATGACCGGTTCTCGAACCGGTCTTTTTTTGTTTGTGTAGCTTTTTGCAGGAGTTGGTGAATTTTTGAGTGGAGTGTGATAAAATATAAAATGATTGTCCTGAATTTATATGGAGGGGTGTCAAATGACGAACGAAACTCAACATCATACGATAGAAGAAATCATGCAAGGAACAATCCCGCGCCATATTGCTGTGATTATGGATGGCAATGGACGCTGGGCAACTGCGCAAGGGTTAATGCGTTTGGCCGGTCATCGAGCCGGTGTTGAAGCCATTGACGAAGTGCTGCAGACAATCAAAAAAATTGGCACCAAGTATTTTACTGTGTATGCCTTTTCTACTGAAAACTGGCGTCGTCCGCAAGAAGAAGTGGACGGTTTGATGAAGCTTTTTATTGAATACCTTGATAAAAAAATTGACCGTTTGAATGAAGAGGGCATTTGTGTTCGCATGATTGGCGATATGAACGGTTTAAATGAAAAGGTACAGGAAAAAATTCGCAATGCCTATGCGGTGACAAAAGATAACGATGAAGTGATTTTCAATATCGCTATCAATTATGGCGGTCGCCAGGAAATTGTCCATGCTTGTCGACAACTTGCCAAGGCTTGTGAAAATGGTACGATGCACTGGCAGGACATTGATGTAGATGCATTTGCCAATCATCTTGATACAGCTGGGCAGCCGGATCCGGATTTGCTGATTCGTTCTTCTGGGGAATTGCGCTTAAGTAACTTCATGTTGTGGCAAATTGCTTATTCGGAAATTTGGATTACCGATACATTATGGCCGGATTTCAGCGCCGGAGATTTGTACGATGCTGTGTATGCATATCAAAAAAGAGACCGTCGCTTTGGCGGCCTAAAAAAGTAGGTGTTTGTATTGAAAACTAGAATTTTAACAGCATTGGTTGGGATTCCCATTGTCCTGTTATGTATTTTTGGGCCAACACCGTTGATGTATTTATTCGGTTTTGTCATGATGCTTGCGCTTAACTATGAGCTTGCAAATATGCAGGGCGAATCGATGCAACGTTCTTTCTTGGTGTTTAGTCTTTTCAATATGGCAGTGGCATTGGGATGCTATACCTTTGTCACCCAAGAACTAGGCTTTATTTTTGTATTGATCAATGGCTTAGTAATGGCGGAAACTGTCTTTACCTATCCAAAAGTGGCCTTGCCTGAAATGATGTATTTGGCATTTGTAAATATTTATTGCACTTGGTTGCCATTGCACATGATTTCATTGCGACTTTTGCCGCAGGGCTCTTGGATGCTGATGAGTGTCTTCATTATGGTTTGGGTATGTGATAGTGGTGCGTATTTTACAGGTTATTTCCTCGGTAAGCACAAAATGGCACCGCATCTTTCTCCTAAGAAAACCATTGAAGGCGGCGTTGGCGGTGTGCTCTTGACGGTCGTGGCAGCTTTGATTATTCAACGTTTCTTGCCAATTGCGCCAAATATGCTCAATGCCGTTATTGTGGCTCTCTTAGTGGCTTTTGGTGCTATTGTGGGTGATTTGTTTGAAAGCTATCTTAAGCGTTCTTTTGGTGTAAAAGACAGTGGCAATATTTTGCCCGGGCATGGTGGCTTTGCAGACCGTTTTGACAGCTTCTTAATGGTGGCACCTTTGTGCTTCTATTATTTCAGTATCATGCAGTGATGCTGTTTTTAGAAAGGATTTGTATATGAAACATTTGGCTCTTCTTGGTTCAACCGGGTCGATTGGGACACAGACCTTAGAAGTGGTCGATGCCCTTGGGACCTATCAAGTTGACTTGTTATCGGCCCATCGAAATAAAGCCTTGCTTTATGAGCAAGTGAAAAAATATCAACCAAAACACGTTTTTATCACGGATAAGGATACCTATGAATATTTTAAAGGGATTCAGGTAGAAACCCCGAAAATCAATTATCATTATATGTGGGATGATTATGCATCTTGTTTGGAAAACGTGGATTGTGTGATTGGTGCTATTACCGGTGCGGCAGGGATTGCACCAACCTTGGATTCTTTACGTGCCGGTTTACGTATTGGTCTGGCGAATAAGGAAACCATGGTAGAAGCCGGCGATTTGGTTTTGGATTTGCTCGATACTTATAAGGGCACCATCATTCCTGTGGATTCCGAGCATTCCGCAATTTTTCAATGTCTTGAGGAGCGTCCGGAAGAAGTAGAAAAGATTATTCTCACTGCATCGGGCGGTCCTTTTAGAACCTGGCCGGCGGAACGTTTTGAGGAAATCAAAAAATCAGATGCGTTAAAGCATCCAAACTGGTCAATGGGTGCTAAAATTACCATTGATTCCGCCACCATGGTGAATAAGGGTCTTGAAATCATCGAAGCCCATTATTTGTTCCGTTGTGAGTATGATCGCATTCAAGTAGTGGTGCATCCTGAAAGCATTATCCATTCCATGGTGCAATTTACCGATGGTGCCATTAAAGCCCAATTAGGATTACCAGATATGCGTCTTCCTATTCAATTGGCAATGACCTATCCGGAACGTGTGAACACTGGCTTTGAAGCCCTCAATGTGTGGGATATGGGCACTTTGCATTTTGAAAAACCACGCTTTGATGTGTTCCCGGGGATTAACATGGCGTACGAATGTGGGCGCCGCGGCGGGTCCGCACCGATTGTTATGAACGCCGCCAATGAAGTGGCTGTTGCGGCTTTCCTTGAGGAAAAGATTCGTTTTGTAGATATTGTTCCTACCGTGATGGAATGTGTGGAACGTATTCCATGGCAAGCGATTGAATCTTTGCAGCACATTTATGATATTGATGCAATGGCACGTAGTAAGACGGCTGAATTGCTGAAAGAACGAGTGTGTGCACTATGAACATCATTATAGCCGTTCTTCTGCTTGGCTTTTTGGTTGCAGTGCATGAATTTGGTCATTTTATTGTGGCAAAAATCAGCGGGATGTATGTAACGACTTTTAGCATCGGGATGGGACCGAAAATTGCATCCTTTCAAAAGGGTGAAACAGAATATGTGTTGAGCGCCATTCCTGCAGGTGGCTTTGTAAGTGTACGAGGTATTAGCGGTGAAGCTGAGGATGAGCTGGACCACGATGATCCGCGATTGTTTCAAAATCGTCCGATTATCCACCGTATGCTGTTCACTGCAGCGGGACCGTTGATGAACTTTCTCTTGGCGATTGTTGCCTTAATGGCGTGTTATTTGGCACTTGGTGTGAATGTAGTGGATAACGACAGTCCACCGATTGTAGCAGAAATCACTGAAAAATCACCGGCAGAAGCAGCTGGCCTGAAGGCCGGCGACTATATTACAAAAATCAATGATCAATCGGTCAATACTTGGGTTGATGTTGATAATTTCATGAAGGATTATAAAAGCGGCGATCTTCAGCTTGTGGTTAAGCGTGATGGTGTGACGCATGAAACGACGCTAACCCCAGAGTATAATGAGGATTTAGAACGCCCGGCTTTGGGTGTGACAAAAAAACTTGAGACCACCCATAAAGAAGTTGGTGTTGTGGAGGCATTTAAACAATCGACATTCATGACTGTTGGTATGAGCACGATGGTTTTTGATGCGGTGGTCGATTTAGTGACTGGAAAAACTGCGGTCAACGACGAAGAGGGTGGCTTGGCAGGTCCGGTTGGGATTGTTAATGCCATCGGAGACAGTGTGAGTCAAGGTGTTTGGAACGTGGTGAGCATGCTTGCTGTGCTGTCTGTGAACTTTGGATTGCTCAACTTGTTGCCGATTCCGGCATTGGATGGCAGTCGGTTGTTGTTCTTAACCATTGAAGCAGTGAGAGGGATTCCTGTTCGTGCCGATAAGGAGCTTCTCGTGAATATGGTTGGGATGCTTGCTTTGATGGCATTGATGCTTTATGTCACATACAACGATATTCTTCATCTAATCAATTAAATGGGGTGACACTATGAGACGAGAAACGATTTCGTTTATGATTCGCAATGTTGGAATGGGGTCTGAGTATCCGGTGACGGTGCAATCCATGACCAATACCGATTCCCATGATGTGGAAGCCACTTTGGCACAAGTGGAGCAATTGGCTCAGTTGGGCGCGGCCCTTGTGCGTGTGGCTGCACCGGATATGGATGCGGTGCCTGCTTTGGCAGCTGTTGCCAAGCAAAGCTCGGTACCTATTATTGCGGATGTACACTTTGACTATAAGATTGCCATTGCTTGCTTGGAGCAAGGCGTGGATGCGGTGCGAATCAATCCGGGGAACATTGGCGGCTTAGAACAGCTGGGAATGGTTGTGGAAGCGGCAAAGAAGCATGATGCTGCTATTCGTATCGGCGTCAACTCCGGCTCTATTGAGAAAGAGTTTCTTGAAAAATATGGCCATCCATGTCCAGAAGCGATGGTTGAAAGTCTTGAAAAGTATGTGGCCTATTGTGAGTCCTTGGGCTTCAAGAAGATTGTTTTGTCCGTAAAGAGCTCCAACGTGCCAATGATGATTAAAGTCAATGAAATGGTGGCGGAACGCTTCCCATATCCATTGCATCTCGGTGTGACTGAAGCAGGCACGGTACGTATGGGCACCGTGAAATCCTCCGTGGGGATTGGCGCTCTCTTGGCCCATGGGATTGGCGACACCATTCGCGTGTCATTGACTGGGGACCCGGCCAACGAGCTTCCTGTAGCCAACGGAATTTTGAAATCCCTGGGTCTCATGGAAGAAGGGGTGGACATTATCAGTTGTCCGACTTGTGGCCGTACCCAAATCAACTTGGCGGCATTGGCGGAACATGTGGAAAACCTCTGCCAGCCAATCAAGCGTCCGCTAAAAATTGCGGTTATGGGCTGCGTGGTTAACGGCCCTGGTGAAGCCCGTGAAGCGGACCTCGGTATCGCCGGCGGCCGTGGCGCAGGGATCATCTTCCGTAAAGGTGAAATCGTGAAGAAATGCCATGAAGAAGAACTCCTTGATGCCTTCAAAGAAGAATTGAATAAGCTTCTGGCAGAATAAAAAATAAAAGCCTTCGAGCGTTGTGCTCGAAGGCTCAGACTGTATAGAAACCCTAATTTCGGCC
>USCP01000099.1 GCA_900553245.1 uncultured Peptococcaceae bacterium | reverse complement strand
GCGCTCATAAAAGCACAAGCCTTCGTTGTCTGCAATGAACGCCATCACCGGTTCTTTGTGCACTTCCGGCGCCAAATCTCGGTATTCCTCTTCGCTGATATAAGGCGGATTGCTTACGATGGCATCAAAGGTTTGCCCCGCCCATGGCGCAAACAAATCCCCTTGCCGCCATTCAATCGCAGCCCCCAAATGTGCGCCGTTTCGTTGGGCCACTTTCAGCGCTTTTTCCGAAAGGTCGGAGGCAGATACCGCCCACGCCTTTTGTGCACGTTTTAAGGAAATGGCAATAATCCCACTACCGGTGCATAAGTCAAGCACAAGAGCCTTTGGCGCCGTCACTCTTTCCAGTACGGCTTCCACCAAATATTCGGTGTCAAAACGTGGAATCAATACATTTTCATTCACATAAAAGACCGCATCGCGAAAATAGGCCTGCCCCAGCACATATTGCAGTGGGGTATGTGCAGCAAGAGCGGCTTCATCTTCAGCCAACTGCTCCATCATCGTCTCAGATATTTCATCATCTAAATGCGCGAGCAAAGAGGCACGTCCCATATCAAGACGCACGCCCAAGAGCACTTCAAGGTCAAAGCGCTCAACGTGCGACACATGCGCTTGCACCATGCGCATCCATTCGCGAATCGTCATGCTTCAACCTCTTCGGCTGCTTGTTTTAACTTACGTGCTTGGTCGGTGCTCACAAGTGCATCAATCAATTCTTCCAAATCACCCATCAAGGTTTGTTCCAAACGGTGGGTGGTTAAGTTGATGCGGTGGTCGGTAATACGCCCTTGAGGGAAGTTGTAGGTACGGATACGTTCACTACGGTCCCCACTCCCAATCATGGAACGACGCAATGCCGCTTCTTCACCGTGCTGCTCTTCTTGCATTTTTTCATAAAGACGACTCTTTAAGACCTTAATCGCCTTTTCCTTATTCATCTGTTGAGATTTTTCATCCTGACAGCTTACAACCAAGCCGGTAGGAATGTGGGTAACACGGGCAGCGGATTTTGTGGTGTTAACGGATTGCCCCCCCGGACCGCTGGAGCAGAATACGTCGATACGCAAATCCTTGGCCTCAATGTGTACTTCAACATCATCCGCTTCTGGCAATACCGCAACGGTAGCAGCAGAAGTGTGGATACGACCGGATGCTTCGGTGGCAGGGACACGTTGTACGCGGTGTACGCCACTTTCGAATTTGAGCTTGCTATAAGCGCCCTTCCCAATAATCATGAAGGTCACTTCTTTATAGCCACCACCATCGGTTTCATTGGAGTTCATCACATCAATTTTCCAGCCTTGCTTTTCAGCATAGCGAACATACATTTTGTAAAGGTCTGCCGCAAAGAGCGCCGCTTCATCGCCACCGGTCCCAGCGCGCACTTCCACGATTACGTTGCGTTCGTCATTAGGGTCCTTTGGCAATAAGAGAATATTGATTTTGTTTTCAAGCTCGTCGATGGTAGCAGCGAGGGTTTTGATTTCCTCTTTAATCATTTGTTCCATATCACTGTCAAGATCATCATCAAGCATCATCTTGGCATCGTTGAGCTCTTCGCTGGCTTGCTTATACTCACGATATGCCATCACCACGTCTTCCAAATCCGCACGGGCCTTGGCAGTCTTGCGGAGTTCATCGGGATTGCCGAGAACTTCCGGATCTGCCAACATGTGGCCAAGTTCTTCATATTTTTCATCAAGGTTCTGTAATTTATCGAGCATATATTGCGCTCCTCCCAAAAAGTTTTGCAGTGAAAAAACGCCCGGGTTTCGCCAGGCACACAATTTTATATTAAACGATTCACCCCCATCTTGCAAGCAATCGCCCGACTGCGAACGCAAAAAAAGACAGGTGCTTATGCACCTGTCTTGGCTTATATATCTCTTACGCCGACACCGGCTTTTTATAATCCGGGTCAAGGGTTTCATCTTCTTCGCGTGCACGCACTTTCTGCAGAGAATAGATGGCCACCTCGAGCATCTCAAGGTCTGGTTCACCGGTGGTGAGGCGCTGTAGCTGCATGCCCGGCCATGCAATGGCGCGAACCCACGCCTTATCCATGTGTTTGCCGCAATAGCGAAGCACCTCATAGCTCACACCGGCAATCACCGGCAAGAGCACAATACGGCTTGCCATACGCCATGCAAAGTTTTCCACACCGACCAAGGCAAAGACAAAGATACTAATGACCATGACGATAAACAAAAAGCTCGTTCCACAGCGGGGATGTAAGCGGGTGTGTTTCATCGCATTTTCCGGAGTGAGTGCTTCCCCGGCTTCATAGCAATGGATGCTCTTATGCTCGGCACCGTGATATTGGAACACACGTCGAATTTCCTTCATTCGACTGATGAGGAAAAGATAGAGCAAAAAGACCACCACACGCACGACACCTTCAAAGATGTTTTGCAAAAAATTGCCCGGAATGAGTGGTTGAAAATAATGTGCAATAACAACCGGCAATACAAAGAAGAGTAAAATCCCTAAGCCGATGGAAACAATCATCGTCATGGCAATTTCCATCGGTGTCAATTCTTCTTCATCTTCATCCTCTGCCAAGGACACATTGGTCGACCAGGTCAACGCCTTCATCCCGCTAATCAACGAATCAATCATATTAAAGGTGCCACGGATAAACGGTAAGCCAAAAAACTTGTGGCGATCCGTAAGCATCGTAAATTCTTCCACTTCAGACACAATGCGGCCGTCTTCTAAACGCGCACTCATCGCTTGGTAGCGTTTGCCGCGCATCATGACCCCTTCAATAAGGGCTTGGCCGCCGTAAGAACATGCCATAGAAAAACTCCTTTCATATTATACTTCAATCATGTTATGCCATCCATTCGGTGACTGCAATCACCGTATTGTCTTGGCTGTTTAAATCAATGCATTCCGCGGCCTTGAGAGATTGTGCCCCATCCAAGGTCAGCAAGTAGCTGTAGAAACGTGCGGTGAGCAAGGTCACTGCACCGGCATCCGGTGTAGCTTCCATGTCGCTAAAGTGACTTTCTAGTTCATCGGTCATAATACCACGTTCCTTCAATGCTTGCATATAAACATCATTGTCTTCTGTCAATTTTTCTGCGCCTTCAATTTGAATGCAGGCACGCGCCATGGTGCCGATGATTTGACGTGTTGGCGGATTTTCATTGACAAGGATTTTTTCATCCAAGCTAAAGCCTGCCTTGCGAACAGCATTGTTCACCATGTTTTGATAACGGTTCATCGTCACATCTTCATCCAAACGATAGCTGTTGTCATAACCACCGTCTAAAACACCCAAACTACGCAAGACCTTGACGCCCGGATATGCCCAATGGTCAACAACCTCTTCCTTGGTTTGAGTATGGTCAAGGGTTGCCCCTTGCTCGGTCAGCATGGTTTGCATTTTTGTAGTAGCACTGTCATTGTCCACCAAGTCACGTGGGGTGGCATCCATTTCCTTTGCTACGGCCACGGCAACACCTGCGGCTTCCCCGCAAGCCATCCCGGTTGGTACGATACGCGCCGAGCCGGCTGCTAAGGAAGTATAGCCGGCTGCACGACCGACCACAAGAAGTCCATCGACATTTTTAGGCACCAAGCTCTTATAGCCAACGGCGTATTGGTCCGGATAGCCAACCACCGTCCCATAGGTTTGGGTTTTGGTTGGTTGCACATCCACCGGATAGGAGCTGACTGCAATACGGTCTGTCTGGTCGCGGTTTTCAAGCAAATCATCAATGGTCAGGTTATACTCACAATCGATGTGGCGACTTTCACGGACGTAAAGGTCCTCTGCAGTCCCTGCCAATGCACAATTCTTGAAGCCCTTAAAGTTTTCCTGTAAGTACGGAATGATATGTTCAAGCTCCTTCTTGGCACGTTCAATGCCTGCTGCACGGCTTTCTTCATCTAATACATCCACATCAAAGATAAGAAGGGCATTGACAAGCACATCGCCGTTATCCTGCTTGGCCATATTGAAGCCGCGTAAGCGCATCGCCTCATCACTTGGCTCATAGGCATAGCCCTCATCGCTAAAGCCCCAAGCAATGTTGCCCTTTGCCCCCATGTGCGTAGAGGAACCGGTCACTTCACCTTTGCCGCGTTGAACAGTCAGGTAACGGCTCATCTTGTCCCAATCCACACCGCTCAAACGAAAGACCAAGGTCACACCCATTTCACGGTCGCGTTCCCCGATGTCTTCACCGGCAAAGGTATACGGTGCACCACTGGCTGCCGCCACATCGCCATCTTGGGTGGCATCAATCACATACGGTGCCGTGTAGGTGACATCTTTGTCGCCTTCTGTGGCAACCACACCGGTAATGGTTGTGCCATTCATAACAGGTTCTTTGAACACACTACTGTAACGCACGGTCAGGTTTTCTTCACCGGTCAACATATCATGAAAAACGTTGGCAGCATGGACAATGTCAAAGCCGCTTCCGCCGACTTGGTCTACAAATTCCTTGTAAATCCCAGCGACAAGGGTCTTTCCGTCGCGGGTTTCCGGAATATCAATAAAATTCAGCGCCCCCAAGGTGTACAATCCCCCTGGCGTAGCATCCTTACTTAATAGCAAGGTTTTCATGCCGTTTCGCGCAGCGGAAAGGGCAGCCGCAATCCCTTCGGGATCGGAGCCTACCACAATCACATCGTAATCAGTTGCTACGGTTTCCTCATCATTTGTAAACTTTGGCAACTCTGCACTCACCGCATCGCTGTCGGTATTACCGCCGCCTGCGCAGCCCGTTACAAACATCGTGACCACAAGAATCATCGCTACAAATGACCATCTTTTTTTCTTCATAAAGTTACCCCTTCAATAAGCATGCGTCGGTGCACAGCTTGCCACTGCGACGCACAGTTTCGGAGGCAAGCACATCAATCGAGTCTAGCACATCCTCTTCTGTAATCGGTAGGTCACGCTTTAATACAGAAAGTTCCGTGCACCCTAAAATGAGCACCTGCGCGCCTTGAGCACGAAGGGCATTGGCCACTTCATCAAAGTCGGCACGAGGCACCGGCTTACCTGCCTTGACACAATCGTAGATAATGTGCATCAGCTTGGCTTGATCGTCATCGTTTAAAATCACGGCATCAAGCCCCGCTTCCTGGGCATACTTTTGATAGGTGCCGGTGACAATGGTCCCGGTAGTGGCTAAAATGCCCACACACTTGAGGTCCTTTGTCATTTCCTTGGCATAGCGGATGGTTTCGGACACAATATTTACCACCGGAATATCCACCGCATGCTGTAATTCATCATAAAAATAATGCGCGGTGTTACAAGGAATCACCACAAAATCACAGCCTGCATGCTCCAATCGCTTGGCATCTTCTACCATCACCGGTAACGGATTGTCCGGCGATTTTTCGGTAATAAATGCAGTACGGTCCGGAATATCGCAATCGTTCATCACGAGCATATTGATATGGTCCTGATCACAGTCTGCCTTTGTCATTTCAATTACGCGCTGCATATAATAAACTGTTGCCATGGGGCCTACGCCACCAATGACACCCACTGATTGTTTCATGGAATGTCGCTCCTTTGGTTATTAAATGAAATAATACACATTTCACCATATTATACGCCAAGCACGCGAAAAAGTACAATCCCAGAGCGGTCATTCATAGTATATAAAGGTATTCTTAATGAATTCTTAAAAACCATTCGAAAATAAAAAAGCGGTCAGTCTGGCTGGCCACTTTAGAGAGCAATTGTTATTCAATAATTTCTTGCAGGAGAATCTTTTTACTAAAGCCTCCACGTTTTTCACGCTTTTTAAGGCGAATTTGATCAAATTCCTCAAAGGAGATCCCACTGGTTTCAACGATGGCGTGGATGACTTCCAAAACGTCTGCCAGCTCGGCCAATTCCTTGGTCACCTGGTAGTCACAAACTTCTTCATCCAGCTTTTCGTCAAGGGCCAATAAAATATCCTGTTTGTCTTCAAGTACGGTCGTAATCGCTTCATCACCGCCATCCACAATGGCAGCAGGAACCTTGTCACGCACCAACTTATTGTAAGAACGTCTTGCCATACGAGCACCTCCTTGCTATGTGAATTTTCTGATTTCATTTTAACACAAGCCATCCTCAACAGAAAGCCTTTATCCACTTATTGACATCAATTATTTGCAATGATACATTTAACGCAAGGAGATGAGACTATGAGAATCGGATTTATCGGCGATTGCCACATGGATTATAATTCGCATCACGATTTTCTTGCAGAATTTACACGCATTTGTGAAAACCTCTCTTTGGACGCCCTCGTTTTTTGCGGGGACACCACCACTGGTGCCTTTGATTCGTTGGATTTTTACGATGCCCTGTCAAAGCAGGTGTCCACTCAGATTTTAGAAATTCCCGGCAACCACGAACTTTACTGTACCGCCGGTCGCAATAAACGTGCAAAAAACGAATACCTTTGCTTTGATGCCAACGAGTACCTCGACTTGATGCTTAATCATCCGGTCTATAGCCTGTGCAATCATCCGATTGTACATGAGGATTGGGCCATCATCGGCAGTCCAAGCTGGTATGATTTTTCATTGCATCGAAAATATCAACACATGACCGATGCCACTAAGCAACGCTTTTTACGTCGCAATCCAGAGTACAAATACGTACTCGATTCCTCAAACGATCCCCAAATCAATGAAAAAATCACCGCTCGTACCTTAGAATTTATGGAAAATCAACTCAAACTCATTCGCGAGCGCCCCGGTGGCGAGCATTACAAAATCTGTTCCGTCATTCACATGCTACCGATTCCGGAGCTCTATAAGCAAAGTCACGTCTTTAGCACGACTATTGCTTTTATGGGGAGCAAATATTATGCCGAGCTCTATGAAAAATACCACGTTGACGTGTGTGTATGTGCCCATTCCCACATTCGTAAGGTGATGGACAAAAACGGTGTGCACTACGTCAATGTCTCTCTGGGACACAATTTCAAATGGACCCACAAGACGAACCTTTACCAAGAAGTCATCGACACCATGTATATTTTGGATATTTAACACAAAAAGCCAAGCAGTTAGTCTGCTTGGCTCAGACTGTCGAAAAAGGTCGCCGAAAGGCGGCCTTTTTCTTATATAATAGATAT
>USCP01000098.1 GCA_900553245.1 uncultured Peptococcaceae bacterium | reverse complement strand
CGATATTGGTGGGACCGACCCCGGCGAAATTATTCAGCCGGCACCCCAGGTGCCAATTCATCCACCTGCACAACCGCCCTTAGAAGACGAAGATGATGAGGATGACGATAATAAAGACGACGATACCGACTCACCTTCACCTGAAAAACCATCCGATCCATCCCCTCAACTGCCGCCCGAAAACACGCAGCCAACCATGCCACCTTCTGACAATCAGGACAACACAGCCATTGACACCCTCTTTCCGAGCGTCAGCCTTCCTTCGGCCACACGCCCCAAGGGACCGGTGCGTCTTCCGATGACAAAAGCGACTTATGTCGAAACTGCGCCTCAACACACCGAAACCTTTACAGACACCCTAGACATGCTTTCCGGCACACGGTTTTTGATGATGCTACAGACCCAAAACGGAAAGGCCGTGTTTTCAAAGGACGGCATCACCGTTACCATTCCCGAAGCAGCGCTTCCAGCAACCATTCAACCAGACGATCAAATCCAGGTGCTGATAAAAAAGCTGGAAAATGACGGCGTCACCTTCTTATTCACCATCAACGACGAGGCAATCAATGAACTAGCCGGGACCACTATCACTCTTCCTTGTCACGCCATTTCCCAAGATGACACCCTTTACCTCGCTGACACCGACCACAACCACGCCCCTCTGGCTTATTACGATGACGCCACCCATACGGCGACCTTTGAGATTGACCATCCCGGCACCTATTACCTCAATGTCCAAGCATCTGCCCATCAAATTTCCCACCCCGCCTCTAACGACCTAACAATCGCCTTTTTTTCGATGGGGCTCATGGTGGTGCTTGTCATTGGTGGCGTTATTTTGCTAATCAGAAAGGAGCGACGCTAAAATGATGTCTTTGTGCTGCAAAAAATATGTGCCTCTCCTTACCGTTTGTCTTTGTACCTCTGTATTTTTTCTGGGACTTTTTCACTTTGATAACAAATATCAATACCCGGGAAGCCAAGCGGCCAATGGCATACTGGCGCTGTCCGAACACGATTTGGAGAAAAACCCACTGCGTTTTCTGGTGTCCGGATGGACCTATTATCCCAATGCCCTTCTTACGCCCGATGAGATTGCAAACGGCAACCACTATACCACCTACACGTCTATTGGTGAACACACACAGTTTTCCGGCGCTTCCGGCACCTCGCCCTATGGATGTGGCACCTATCAAATGACTTTTTTCCTGCCGAAGAGCAGTTCCCCCTATGCCCTTGAAATTCCTGAGGTCTTTTCGTGCTACACACTATATCTCAATCAAGAATGCATTCTTGAAATGGGCGATCCCGACACCGATACCCCCCTTGTGCAAAACAGGCTTATAACCATTGATGGCGGTGAACCTGTCACGCTCACCATTGCCGTTTCCAATGACGCTCATTTTTACGGTGGTATGGTCTATCCACCGGCATTTGGGTCCATGGTTGCCGTTAATACCATGCGTGGCATTCGTTTGGTTAGCGCCCTCGTCGGCGGCACTATCACCCTACTATGTGCCTTGTTGTCATTTTATCTCAGCTGGCGTATGAAACAACGCCATGCCCTATTGTTTGGGTTTATCTCCCTCGGCATGTGTGCATTAATCTCTTTTCCAACCTTGCACATGCTCGTGGCCCTCCCAATTTTTCCTTGGTATGCCCTTGAGCTTTGCGCCATCTATCTCTTAATTTGGCTCATTTTGCTCCTTCAAAATAAGCTCTGTCAACCCGGGCGCCTGCCTGCTTTAATCAGCAATACCATCGGTGGCCTCTTCTGCCTTCTCGCTTTGGGCTATGGACTTTTGAGCAGCCATCTCACAACATCTCTGATGACACTCTTTTCTGCGGCGGTCTTTTTCTACAAAGTGGCCTTTGCAAGCTACCTTTTGGCCATTGCCATCCATGCCGTTTACAAAAAACAAGTAGCAAGTCGCATGATCTTCTATGCCAATCTTACCGCCATCTGTGCCCCGGGGTGGGATCGGTTGCTCCCGAACTATGAACCCATCATCGGCGGCTGGTTCATCCAATGGGGGATTTTCTTTGTGGTCGTTGCCATTGGCCTTTCTTTGTGGCGCAACATCGTCGAAGGTTATAGCAACAGCCTCTCCTTTGAGGCAGAACGCAAACAGGTACAGCGTCAACTTGCAATGCAAGCTGAGTACAACCGCCAAATTGCCACCGCCGTCGAAGACAACCGTCGCCTGATTCACGACATCAAGCACCACCTGCGCACCTTAGACCATATAGCACGCACTCAAGATTCCACCGCTCTCCGACGCTTATTAAATTAAGTCGAAGCCCAAGTGCAAACCACCGCCCAGCACGGTCCCCCCCTTTACTGCACCAATCCGGCCGTCAATGCCTTGATTGCATGCTACGCTGGCATGGCCCGGCAACAGCACACCGACTTTGAAGTGCAACTCGATTTTCCCAATACGCTTCCCCTTTCTGATGTCGAATGGTGCACCATCTTTGGCAACCTCCTAGACAATGCCGTCGAAGCCTGCGCCTTACAAAATCAAGGCCCAAAACGCATTCTTCTGACAGGAAGCTCGCATGGTAAACAGTTTTTCCTCAAAATAGAAAATACCTACGACGGCACCCTTCTACAAAACGAGCACCGACTGCTCTCCCGCAAATCCCCCTCGCCCTATCACGGCATCGGCCTATCCTCCGTTCAACAAATCGTCAGCGCCCACAACGGCACCCTCGATATATTGCCAACCGACAACCACTTCATCGTAGGAATCACCCTACCGCTATAACAACACAAAACGCCATAGGATTGAAACATGCTTCAATCCTATGGCGTTTTCCTTTGTATTAACTAAAGACCGCTTAACAGACTAGCACAGCAAAAAAAGCGACGATTTCATGGTTAGAAATCATCGCTTTCTGTTTTTTAAAACCACTTCACGTCTGCTTCTTTACGTAGTGCGGTACGTTGGTAGGCCACCGCCGGATAGCCAACGAGCATACATACACAAATGTGCGCCGGCTTGAGGCCGAGCTTGTCGCACAGCGCTGGGTTGTTGGCAAGCGCCAAGCGAATAAAACCGCTATAGAGCACACCGAGGCCGTCTGCGTGGGCCATGAGCTCGACATTAGAAGCCGCAAGGCCGGCATTGAGCATGGAACCGTTGGTCATAATAAGTACCGCCGGTGCGTTAAAGAACAAGCCATCTTCATTTGGATTGTCTTGGTGCTCCTTCAGCAAGCGTTCCAAGGTACGTACCATACGATGGCCTTCCGGCATGGTTTTCTTCGCATTTTCCACCGCTGTTGGAAAACCTTCCCAAATGGCATCTTTAAATGCCGGCAAATTTTCTTGTACCACGGTGTAGCACACATCCTGCATGTTTCCGCCGGTTGGGGTAAAGCGTCCGGCTTCAATGATGCGTGCAAAGGCCTCCGGTTCTACTGCTTGGTTCATAAACTGACGGATACTACGGCGCATTTTAATGGTATGAAGCAGCGCATCCCCATTTGCCACCGGTACATCCGCTTTACAATCAAGAACAGAATCTGTCGCATAGCCTTCCATGGTCACCGCGCCGGTCGGGCATACCGCATAGCAGTGGCCACATTCCATGCAAGGACCACCCACAACGGCCTTGCCGTCTTCTAAATGTAGGTTCTTCGGGAAGCAATCGTTCACACACTGGCCACAGCCGATGCATTTTGTTTGGTCAATGGTAATGGTTGTCATGACGGTCCTCTCTTTTCTTTCTTATTGCTTACGAGCGATGGTATAGTCATCGCCCATACGATAATACGGGCAATCGGAGAAGGTATCGCTCATAAATTTATACAGCTCATCCTCATCTAAGAGCATGTCGCACACGTAGTAACCAAATTCTTCATCATAATCATAGTACATACAGTACTCACATTTGCTGGTTGCCACGTTCATTCCTCCTTAGATAACAATCGCCTCTGACAAGTCAGAGGCGATTGTTAAAAATCTAAAAACTTATGCGTTTACAACGTGTGGCTTTTGATAAGCCGCTTCGATGAAACGAACAGTCTTGGTCGCATTGCGCAATACCACGGTGTGGGTCTTCACGCGGCCGTTTTCTTCTTTGATACCACGGAGGACATCACCGGTGGTTACGCCAGTAGCGATGAACATCACGTCATCGGTGCTTACCAAATCGTTCAAGTTGTACACTTGGTTTACATCGGTGTGGCCCATGGCTTCCATACGACGTACTTGTTCGTCGTCTTCCGGCACCAAGCGGCCTTGCATGTCACCGCCGAGGCACTTCACGGCAGCTGCTGCGAGTCCGCCTTCCGGTGCACCACCAATACCAAGGATCATGTCGATGGCACCAGTGTCCATCGCCACAGTGAGAGCTGGGGAAACGTCACCGTCGGTGATGAGTTTCACACGTGCGCCCAATGCTTTGCAAGCTTGCTTAATATGTTCGTGACGTTCACGGTCGAGCAAGCACACGGTCATTTCGCTTACATCTTTACCAAGCGCAGCAGCCACGTTGCGAAGGTTTTCTTCAACGGTTTTATCAATGTCGATGGCACCCTTTGCACGTGGGCCAACGATAATCTTATCCATATACATGTCTGGTGCATGCAGGAGACCGCCGGCTTCTGCCACAGCCATTACAGCAATGGCGCCAGGTTGGTTCTTTGCAGTAAGGTTGGTCCCTTCGAGTGGGTCTACCGCGATGTCTACTTCAGTACCACCAAGGCCGACTTTTTCACCAATGTAAAGCATTGGCGCTTCGTCCATTTCGCCTTCGCCAATAACAACAGTCCCGCTGATATTGATGGTATCGAACATTTTACGCATGGCTTCTACAGCAGCACCGTCTGCGGAGTTCTTTTCCATGCGGCCAATCCACTTGGAGCAGTTGATGGCAGCAGCTTCGGTGACACGTGCAAATTCAATGACTAAATCTCTTTCCATGACAGAGCACCTCACGCTTTCCCGTTGCTACCGAAAATGCGAATCTTTTCAGCAACGCGTTCTGCCATTTTTTCTCTTGCTGGCCCGAGAATCTTACGTGGGTCGATTTCGTTTGGCTTAGCAGCCAATACTTCGCGTACACCGTCGGTGAATGCTTCGCGAAGGTTGGTGTCGATGTTGATTTTGCGAACACCGCGAGCAACTGCTTCACGCAATGCTTCATCAGGCACACCGGAGGAACCGTGGAGAACGAGTGGAATATTAACGCGTTCTTTGATTTCGGTCAAACGGTCGAAGTCGAGCTTAGGCACGCCCTTGTATTGACCGTGTGCGGTACCGATGGCAACAGCCAAAGAACGGATGCCGGTCTTTTCAACGAAGTAAGCCGCTTCTTCAGGGTCAGTGAAGGTTGCTTCACGTTCGCTTACGGTTACGTTGTCTTCGGTGCCACCGATTTTACCGAGTTCAGCTTCAACGGAGATGTTGAGTGGGTTTGCCACGGAAAGGATTTGGCTGGTTACAGCGATATTTTCTTCCAATGGGTGCTTGGACCAGTCAATCATAACGGAAGTAAAGCCGCTACCGATGCATTGAATCACTTGTTCAAAGCTGGTGCCGTGGTCTAAGTGTAATGCAACAGGCACGGTGGATGCTTCTGCAGCAGTCTTTACGAGGGATACGATGTAGTTCAAGCCGGCATAGTTAATAGCGCCTTGGCTTGCTTGAATGATGACAGGAGATTTTTCTGCTTCTGCAGCCATCATGATGGCTTGCACGATTTCCATGTTGTTGCAGTTAAAAGCACCAACAGCGTAGCCGCCTTCTTCGGCAGCAGTCAATAAAGTATCAACGTTTACTAATGGCATGTGTATATTCCTCCTTAAAAATACATACGTTCTGGGGCACTCAAGCCGAGCAATTCCAATACATTACGCAAGGTGATGCGGGTGCAATCTACCAGCGCCAAACGGGCATCGCGCAATGCTTCGTCGTCGGTGAGTACTTTGCAGCTGTTATAGAAGCTGTGGAAAGCGTTTGCCAAATCCTTGGCATAATAAGCAAGATGGTATGGTGCCAATTCACGAGCGGCATCAGCCACTTCTTGTGGCCATTCAGCGAGCTTACGGATGAGCACGCGTTCATTTTCTTCTTTTAAGAGTGCAAGATCCACATCCTTTGCCTTTGGTGTATCCACACCGGCAACGGAGAGGATACTGCAGATACGCGCATGGGCATATTGCACGTAGTAAACAGGGTTGTCGCTAGATTCTGCCTTGGCCAAGTCGAGGTCAAAGTCCAAGGTGCTATCCGGGTTACGCATGATGAAGAAGAAGCGTGCCGCTTCCTTCCCTACTTCATCGATGAGTTCTTCCAAGGTGACAAATTGGCCTTTACGCTTACTCATCTTCACGAGTTCGCCGCCTCTGTACAAGCGAACAAGCTGCATGAGGATGACGGTGATGTTGTCGCCCGGATAACCAAGGGCAGTCATCGCACCCTTCAAACGTGCCACGTGACCGTGGTGGTCAGCGCCCCAAATGTTGATGAGCTTGTTGTAGCCACGTTCAAATTTGTTGCGATGGTAAGCAATGTCTGCAGCGAAATAGGTTGGGGTGCCGTTGGAACGAATAAGCACTTCGTCCTTTTCTTCGCCCCAAGCGGTACACTTGAGCCAGTGCGCGCCGTCCTTTTCGTAGACATAGCCTTTATCACGAAGGATGTCAACAACTTCAGCTACATCACCTGCATCATGCAAGCTTTGTTCGCTGAACCAACGGTCGTATTTTACGCCAAAACGTTCCAAGCCGTGGGCAATGCCCGCAACTTTTTCTTTTAAAGCAAAGTCCTTCATTTCGGCACGACGTTCCTCTTCCGGCATATCCACATAGGCTTCGCCCTTTTCATCGAGCAGGCGTTGTGCGGTGGCAATGATGTCTTGCCCTTGATAGCCGTCTTCCGGAATTTGATAGTCGTCACGACCAAGCAATTCAAAATAACGCGCTTCTACGGATTTCCCAAGATTTTCTACTTGGTTACCGGCGTCGTTGATATAGTATTCTTTGTCACACACATATCCGGCTTCGTTGAGCACAGCAGCAAGGGTATCACCCAATGCACCACCGCGTGCATTACCCATATGGAGAAGCCCGGTTGGGTTGGCACTAACGAATTCCACTTGGATTTTTTCGCCCTTGCCAGCGTCACTCTTACCGTAGTCGGTATCTTCTGCTTGAATCGCTGGAAGCACCTTGTGGAGCCAGTCTTCCACCAAGTAGAAATTGATAAAACCAGGACCAGCCACGTCAATACGTGCAATGAGTTCCGGGCATTCAATACCGCTCACAATAGCTTCCGCAATCTTGCGTGGATTTTGACGCGCTACGCGGGTAAGCTGCATCGCAAGGTTAGTAGAAAAGTCGCCATTGCCTTCATTCTTTGGGGTCTCAATGACAAACTCCGGCAATTCCACTTCCGGAAGTGCGCCTTCGTTCATCGCTTTTTGACA
>USCP01000097.1 GCA_900553245.1 uncultured Peptococcaceae bacterium | reverse complement strand
TGTTGATTGCACATCTCTTTACCTCGGAAAAGATCAATCGTGCGAAGTGGCTTGCCTGTGGGGTTGGCTTGATTGCAGGGATTTTCCTCATTCGTCCATGGGACATCCAACCGGGTAACACGCCAATGGGCTTAGGACTCATGTTGTTTGCCTCTATCACTTTTGCGGCCTATACCGTTATGGGAAAGGTGACCATTGCACGTATTGGTGCCACTGCGCAAACGGGGATTAGCTTCCTCTTTGGGTCAATCATTCTTTGGATGGTCTTGATTGCAACAGGTCGCCCTGTATTTGACGGTGTCATCGAAAACTGGGCGATTGTGGCGTTTGCTGGGATTGTCGTTACCGGTCTTGGCTATTTGTGCTACTTCACCGCGATTCGCTATTCTGATGCAACCACTGGGGCGATTGCTTTTTACATCAAGCCTGCGATTGCGCCGGTGTTGGCGATGATTTTCCTGCGTGAAGATATTTATTGGAACACGGTGGTAGGGATTGTGCTCTTAATGAGCGCTTCTGTGATTACCTTTCGAGACGCTATGCGTGCAAAACAAATGAATATTGAAGAAGTGCATGACATTGATGCGATTTTTGCCAAGCACACCTCTCGTGCTGCCGATAAACGTCGATATTTTGCAACCATGTTGCCGATTATGGAAATCGATGGCAAGGACCATTTTGTATTTGAAGTGCGTAATCAAGGGACCATTCATCAAAAAGGTGAAATCTGCTTCCCTGGTGGGGAACTTTATGAGGATGAGGCGCCAGAGGAATGTGCTGTGCGTGAAACTTGTGAAGAGCTTGGCGTGATTCACAGAATGCTCAAGGTACTCAATCAAATGGATACCTATCACGGCTTGAGTGGTATGAAGGTGTATAGCTTTGTTGGTCGTTTACAACCGACCACCTTTGATCCGGACCCTCGCGCCGTAGATAAAGTCGTGACCATCCCTGTGGACTATTTTTTGAAGCATGAACCGGAAGTGCACACCTTGGATGTGGTGCAAAAGACGCACGAAGGTGATTCTTTACTTGAAGAAATCGAGGAAGCGGTAGAAAACAATTATCAATGGCCGAAGTCAAGCAGAGAAATGCCGGTTTATCGTTATGACGGGCAGGTCATTTGGGGGATTACCGCTATGCTCTTGAAGGATTTTGCTACCATTGTAAATGATGCAAAACGCTAAAAGGATGACGCGGTTTTTCCGCGACAAGACTTATGCTTTGTGATAAGATAACAGCAATACTATCGAAAATCGACATCGATTTTACCGAAAAGGAGGCCACTATGAATATTAAAGAAGAAGCGCGTCGTATGAAATTGGCTGCGCCAATTTTGGCGGCAACCACCAATGAACAACGCAATGCGGCACTTGAAGCGATTGCGGTGGCATTGGATGAAAAGCAAGCCGATATTTTTCGGGCTAACGCTCAAGATTTGGCGGCAGCCGAAGAAAACGGTGTGGCTGCTGCGACCAAGAAACGTTTGAAATTTGATGAAAATAAGCTCCACGATTGTATTGCTGGCTTGCGTCAATTACAAACCCTGCCGGATCCTCTGGGTAAAACCCTCATGAAGCGTGAATTGGATGAAGGGTTGATTTTAACTCGCATGAGTGTGCCGATTGGCGTGATTGGTGTCATTTTTGAAGCGCGTCCGGATGCCCTTGTGCAGATTGCTTCTTTGTGCATCAAAAGTGGCAACTGTGCTATTTTAAAGGGTGGCAAGGAAACCACCTACACCAACCGTATTCTCTTCCAAATTATTAAGGATTGTGTGATTGGTGCCGGTCTTCCGGGTAGTGCCCTTTTACAAGCGGAGCAGCATAACGAAATCGATGAGCTTTTACAATGTGACCAAGACGTAGACTTGCTCATTCCACGCGGTTCCAATAAGTTTGTGCGCTACATCATGGACAACACCAAGATTCCTGTGATGGGGCATTCCAGTGGGGTATGTCACATTTATGTGGATGCAGATGCGGACCAAGCCATGGCGCTCCCTATTTTGGTGGATGCAAAAATCCAGTATGCGGCAGCATGCAATGCGGTTGAAACCGTCTTGGTGCACCGCAACATTGCCGCAGAGTTTTTGCCAAAAATGGCCGATGCCTTTGCAAAAGCCGGTGTCACTGTGCGCGGGACTAAGGAAGTGGGTAGCTACATTCTGGTTGATGTGATCGCCGATGATGAATTTGGTATTGAATACGGCGATTTAATTGTGAGTGTTAAGCTCGTTGAAAATATTCAAGAAGCCGTGGCTCATATCAATCAATATGGGTCTCATCATACCGATTGTATCTTGACTGCGAATGATGAGGCTGCGAATTATTTCATTCAAATGGTTGACAGCGCAGGGGTATATCGCAATTGCTCCACCCGTTTTGCCGATGGCTTCCGTTATGGATTTGGCGCAGAAGTAGGCATTAGCACCGGCAAAATTCATGCCCGTGGACCTGTGGGTTTAGAAGGGCTTGTGACGTATAAATATAAGCTCATCGGCGAAGGACAAATTGTCACGGATTATGCACAAGGAACCAAACAGTTCCATCATAAGGACCTCTAAGATATACAAATGACCGTTCGGGAAGAACGGTCATTATTTTTATGCAGTATTTATGCAAGGCATATTTGTTATAGAAAAGCCACTTAAAAGGCGGGGGTTGTTTGAATGACTAGCTTTGGAATCCATAGTTTTTTTTTATCAGTAACAATCATGGTGGAAAAAAATACATTTCCCCTGTACAATATGTATTGTATGTAATTTTTCATAAACATTATTATTTTAATTTGGGAGGTTCAAGATATGACATCTAAGAAGAAGTCAGGGAAAGCAACATGGCTTGTTATGGCAGGTGTTGTTGTTATCCTTCTCGTAGCCGCCTTTACCACAACTGCGGAATCTGTTCAACAGTCTTTCTGGGCATTGGTTCCACCAATCGTGGCGATTTCTTTGGCATTGGCTACAAAAGAAGTATACAGCTCCTTATTTGTCGGCGTTGTGACCGGCGGGCTGTTATACTCCGGCTTTAGCTTTGAAGGGACCATCAACCATGTGTATACCGATGGTGTTGTCAAAGTATTAAGTGACCCTTACAATGTAGGGATTTTGATTTTCCTTGTTATTTTGGGGATTATTGTTTCTTTGATGAACAAATCCGGTGGTTCTGCGGCATTTGGTCGTTGGGCACAAACCAAGATTAAGAACAGAGTGGGCGCACAGCTTGCTACCATCGGTCTTGGTTCCTTGATTTTCATCGATGACTATTTTAACTGCTTGACCGTAGGGAGCGTTATGCGTCCGGTTACCGATAAATTCCAAATTTCCCGTGCGAAATTGGCTTATTTGATCGACTCCACCGCAGCGCCTATCTGCATCATTGCACCAATTTCCTCTTGGGCTGCAGCTGTATCCGGTTTTGTACCTGGGGATACCAATGGGATTGCGCTCTTTATTCAATGCATCCCTTATAACTTCTATGCACTTTTCACCATCTTATTCATGATTTGCATTGCAGTGATGAAATCTGACTACGGTTTGATGGAACTTCACGAATTAAACGCCATTAAGGGCGACCTTTATACCACCAGCGAACGTCCTTATGACAGCTTCGAAGAAGGCATCAAGGAAGAAGGCGGGCACTTACTCGACATGCTCCTTCCTGTACTTGTGCTCATCGTATGCTGCGTAATTGGGATGATTTGGAGTGGTGGCTTCTTTGAAGGGACCAGCTTTGTAGAATCCTTCTCCAACAGTGACGCTTCCGTTGGTTTGGCAGTAGGCTCTTTCTTTGGTTTAATCATTACCTTGGTGCTTTACATGGCACGTCGCGTAATGACCTTCAGTGAATTCATGGAATGTGTGCCACAAGGGTTCGTATCCATGATTACTCCTATCTTGATTTTAACCTTTGCTTGGGCGCTCAAGTCTATGACTGATAGCCTTGGTGCGGCACCTTATGTTGCCGGTTTGATTGAAAACTCTGCCGGTGCACTTGTAAACTTCTTGCCTGCCATCATCTTCTTGATTGGCTGCTTCCTCGCATTTGCGACTGGGACCAGCTGGGGGACTTTCGGGATTCTCATTCCAATCGTTGTTTCTGCATTCCAAGAAACTGACCCTCAACTGATGATCATCGCGATGAGTGCCTGCATGGCAGGGGCTGTTTGCGGGGACCACTGCTCTCCAATCTCCGATACTACCATCATGGCATCTGCTGGGGCTCAGTGCTTCCACTTGAACCACGTCAACACCCAATTGGCATATGCTTTGACCGTAGCAGCAATCGCAACCGTATCTTTCATCATTGCCGGCTTCCTGCGTAATGCAATGCTTGGTTGGATTGTTGGTATTATCCTTATTATCGGCGTGCTCTTTATTCTCAAGAAAAGAGAACAAAAGAAGTATGGCGCCGAATGGGCAGACTGATTTTACACCGTTTGTTTTAGCGAATAAAACCCGGAAGAACATTCTCCCGGGTTTTATCATGGTTATGTGACATACATAAAAGAAGGAGAACGCCCTTGAAAAAGATTCTTTTACTGAACACTGGCGGCACTTTTTCAAGTGTCAAAGGGAAGGACGGTCTTGCACCGGGGATTCGAGCGGAGGAAATTCTTGCGCTTTTAGGCCCTATGGCACAATGTGAGATTGTGTGTGAAGATGTGGTGGCCCTAGACAGTGCCAATATCATGCCGGAAGATTGGGTGATGCTGGCCCAACGTGTAGACACCTATTATAAGCAGGTGGATGGGATTGTGATTATTCATGGCACCGATACAATGGCTTACACCTCAGCGATGCTATCCTTTATGTGTATGCATGTACCTATACCTGTAGTATTTACCGGGAGCCAGCTCTCGGTGGCGGCACCATTGACCGATGCTATTGATAATCTGCGTCTTGCAGTGACCATGGCTGAAAGTGGTAAGGGTGGCGTTTATGTGGCGTTCAACCGCCGCATTATTTTAGGATGTCGTACCGCAAAGGTGCGAACTGTAAGTTTTGACGCATTTGAGAGTGTGAACTATTCACAAGTGGGAACCTCCAATGCGTTTGGGTTGGTGCTTGATGAGCAGGCCCTCCCAGCACAAAACCAAGCATATCGCTTCATGCCGAGCTTCAACAATCGTATTGCCGTGATTAAGTATTTTCCGGGGATGGATGCGGATCTTTTCCGATATCTCATGGAAAAAGAGATTGCGGGATTCTTTTTGGAAGGCTTTGGTCTGGGTGGTGTGCCATTCATCAAGAACAGCGTGCTTGATGAAATTGAAAAGGCCTCTATGGCAGGCATTCCGGTATTAGTGGGAAGCCAATGCCGCTATGAATGCTCTAATCTAGATGTGTATGAAACAGGTAAGCGCGTACTGGCGTGTGGTGGGATTCCGGTCAATGACATGACCCAAGAAGCAACGGTGACCAAGCTGATGTGGGCCTTGGGGCAATCGTCAAAACGTGCCGATGTACAGCAAATGTTTCAAACCAATTATATTGGGGAAATTACACTGCTCTAGGTTAAAATGATTGTCGTTGTTTTTGAATATTTTATGAAAGTATAGGGGGAGTCTAATGAACTTAGCTGAAATCTTAGTTACCATTGGTGACAATATGTATCTCTATGTTTTGGTAGGCTTGTTGATTGCGATTGGCACCTACATGTCTATCAAAACAAAATTTGTTCAATTTCGTTTATTCCCAGAAACCTTCAAGGTTGTCATGGAAAAGAAGTCTGACAAAGAAGCGATTTCTTCCTTCCAAGCTTTGATGGTAGCAACTGCATCTCGTGTAGGTACCGGTAACATTGCAGGGATTGCAACTGCACTTGTAGCCGGTGGTCCAGGGGCGCTCTTCTGGATGTGGGTCGTGGCACTTCTTGGGGGCGCATCCGCATTCGCCGAATCCACCTTGGCTCAGATCTACAAAGAACGTGATGGCGCCATCTTTAAGGGTGGTCCTTCCTACTATATTGAAAAAGCCCTCGGTAAGCGTTGGTTAGGGATTATCTTCTCTGTTATTTTGGTGATTACCTTTGCTTACGGCTTTAACGGTTTGCAATCCTTTAACATCGCATCCGCATTTGAATATTACAGCACTGACTGGGAAAACTCCTCTGTGCCTGTATACATTGGTTTGATTCTCGCTGTTGTGTCCACCCTTCTCTTCTTCGGTGGTGTTGGTGCAATCAGTAGAATCTCCTCCGTTCTCGTTCCAATCATGGCAGCCCTCTACATTTTCATGGGCTTGAGTGTTGTTGTTAAAAACATTGGCATGTTCCCAGAAGTTGTCAGCATGATTTTGAAGGATGCCTTTGACTTCAAGGCCATCTTTGGTGGGATGATTGGTTCTTGCTTGGTAATGGGGATTAAACGTGGTTTGTTCTCCAATGAAGCAGGGATGGGTTCTGCGCCAAACGCTGCTGCATCTTCTGAAGTATCTCACCCAGTTAAGCAAGGCTTGGTGCAAGTACTTTCCGTATTCATCGATACCATGATTATCTGCTCTACCACCGGTTTCCTCGTGCTCTTCAGTGGCGCATACGAAAAGGGTGGCGAACTCAATGGTATTCCATTGGTGCAACATGCTATTTCTTCTGTATACGGTGAAATGGGTGTTCACTTCACTACCGTGGCTGTTGCGCTCTTCGCATTCACCTCTTTGATTGGGAACTACTTCTACGCAGAATTTAACGTACGTTTTATCACTGACAACAAAGTGGCTTTGTTCCTCTTCCGTTGCAGCTGCGTTGTAATGGTATTTGTTGGTGCATTGAACTCCATGGATGTTGCCTGGGCGCTTGCTGACATCACCATGGGTTGCATGGCAATCGTTAACATCTTTGCGCTCTTCATGTTGAGCGGTACCGTAAAGAAGGCCCTCGATGACTACGAACGTCAAAAGAAGGCTGGCAAGGATCCGGTATTTAAAGCGAAGGAAGCAGGTATTGAACATACCACCCCAGGGATTTGGGACTAATAGCTTTAAAAATAATAAACGCCAAGTAGGCAATGCCTACTTGGCGTTTTTTCTTGATAATATGAAAGATTATGTACTTTATTTGATAGTTTCAAACAAATAATCCATTGCTTCGAGGTAACCGTTGATGCCGTGACCGGCAATGGTTTTCGCGCAGGCAGCGCGGATGTAGCTGATTTGACGAAAATCTTCGCGTTTGGACACATCAGAGATATGAATTTCTACCGTAGGCAGTCCAACTGCTTTGACAGCGTCTAGTAGTGCCACAGAGGTATGGGTGTAGGCCGCAGGATTGATGACAATACCATCGGCAGTTTGGTAACAAGATTGAATCTTATCGACCAAATCCCCTTCGTGGTTGGATTGATAAATCTCTACTTCAATACCACGTTTTTCGGCGTGGTCGCGAATGGTGTTGCAGAGATCCTCATAGGTGGTGCGTCCGTAAATATCCGGTTCTCGGATGCCTAACATGTTGAGGTTAGGACCGTTAATAATGCATAGCTTCA
>USCP01000096.1 GCA_900553245.1 uncultured Peptococcaceae bacterium | reverse complement strand
GGTGGTGGCGGTCAACCAATCGTTGACGGCATCCATACCAATGTTCACCGTGGCGCTGCCCTTTGGCATATTGACCGCGGTCAAAAAATTCGCTTTAGCCATGAAAACCCAGACGTGCAAGAACTCTACAAGAGTTATCTCGGTAGCCCATGCAGCGGTCTCGCACATCACCTGCTCCATACCGACCACCACGCTTGGGACATGCCAAAGCACCTCGTCACAGAATAAATCACTTCTACCACAAAAAAGACTGAACCGACATCAACGGTTCAGTCTTTTTTATTGACTTCTCATCTTAGCAACGCATTCTTGACACAAAAAAAACGTCATCGGAGCATTGTCCGATGACGTTCATCATTTTAAAACTTGTCATTTAACCACACAAGTGCGCGATACATCAAGATTGCCCAACCAACAAAGAAACCCATACATACAATCGGATGTTCAAATCCCAGGTGCGGAGACTCTAAGAATACCTTAGACCACCCCGGTACGTCTGTAAAATAGTACGCGCCTGGGCCGTAACTCTTCCCGAATAAAAAGCCTCCAATATTGGCGTCATAGATGAGAAGGAGCAATGCCACGATGTAAAGGCATACAGAAATTACCGTTAACACCTTTAACACAGAATGGTTCTTTTTCTTGGTTGCAGACATTCTCGTTCGCCTCCTCTATTATTGGAAAATAGCCAAATCAGGAATTGGGAAGAAGTGACCGGAAAGAGCAACCCAAGCCACGAACAAGGTGAGTACCAAGTTAAAAGTCTGACCTACTACATAGAGGGTCATGGGCTTGCCGCCTTCCATTGGAGCAGCCATTTCCTTGAAGTTAGATTCTAACCCGATGCAAAGGAATGCCAAGCAGAAGCACCAACCCTTGAAGGTTTTGCATGCATCGATAACCGCAACAGTGGCTTCGTTACCAAGCGTTGGTAAAAGGATGAAAGAAGAAACCATAGAAGCAGCAATGAACCCGAGGATAAATTTAGGGAAACGGTTCCAAATTTCACTAGCACCTACAGAGCGGCTGTCCCCGCGGTCAATCTTAGTGGTAAAGAAGATAGCGATTGCAAAAGCGATGAAACCAATCAATACGTTTTGAATCATCTTAACCATTGCAGCCACTTGGCCACCGATTTCACCAAGTGCTTCACCTGCCAATACTACCGCACCGGTAGAGTCAACAGTACCGCCAATCCATGCACCACCAACCATTGGATCAATACCAACAGCTTTGATGAAGAGTGGCATACCAATCATCATCAATACAGTGAAAATCAAGGATAAGCCGATTGCTTTCATCGCTTCAACCTTACGTGCTTTACATGCAGCAGCTGCTGCAATTGCTGCGGATACCCCACACACCGATGTTGCAACGCCGATAACCATAACCATGCGAGGGTTTTCCATCTTAAGTACCTTCGTACCAAAGAGCCACATGAAGATAATAACAACTGGGGTTACAAACCAAGCGATTGCCAAGCCGTAGCCACCGAATTTAGCGATGTTGTTAAAGAGTACTTCAGCCCCCATGACTACCAAACCGATTTTAATAAAATATTCAGTTTGAAGAACAGGCTTTAAAAATTCCGGTGTCTTTATGGTATTAGAAATCAAAAGACCGATAACAAGTGCCCATACAGCATATTCGAAGTATTGCTTTAAGGTTGCTTGGCCACTGATCATGTAAACGATGGAAGCCAATACATACAATACAGGGAATGCCATGGCAAATTTCTTTGCGCTTTGACCCATAAAATGAATCCCTACGCTAAAAATAATTTCGAAGAACACCAGAGTAGCAAACCATTTAATAATGAATTCGCCGGTCATGAGGTTCATCAGACTTGGAACTTCAGGGGTCCCCCAAGTCCCGAACTTCGCCGCGCTATAGGTGAGTAGCCCTTCGCTTGGGAAGATATTGGTAACAACAGAAATGATAGCGAGTGCAATAATAAAGAAACCAATCCAAATGGTCCACCAGTCTTCCACTTTCCATAAGTCGGAAATATGGAATTTAGAGGCAACGACGACGTCGTTATCTTCAGGGTTGACGGTTGCAACCTTTTTTTCCTTGTCCTTACTCATAATTCTCTCTCCTTTATTATAATTTGATAAGCTCAAGTTATCCAACCCATAACTTAAGTTTGCACGAGCATATTACCACATTCCTCCTTTACTTGTAAAGATAAATTTTATGAAAAAGTTAAAATTCAACCTTTTTCCTTAATAGTATTATAATGACAGTTTTTATGTCTTCCACAGATGGACTTTATGTTTTTTCATTCATCAAGTCCTATCATTTTACTCAAATATATCCAATGTATTACCTTTAGTAATTATATATGGTTTTTAGCATTTTGGTTTCCCAAGTTTTATTCAAATTCCGATTTTATTTAGGTATTATTTTTTTGACTAACTTCTTGCTTTTTACATAAAAAAATGTCCACCTTGTTAGAAAAGGCGGACATTTTTGTAATGTTTTATGATATTTGTTAAGAAATTATTTCAAGAAGCCGTTAATAATCTGCTCTTCTGCTTCTTGTTCGGTTAAGCCCAAAGTCATGAGCTTAATAAGCTGTTCGCCAGCGATCTTACCAATGGCAGCTTCGTGAATCAAGCTGGCATCGACGTCATTGGCAGAAAGCTGTGGAGATGCCACTACATGGGCATCGTCCATGATGATGGCGTCACATTCGGTGTGACCATAGCATGCAGCGTTACCGTTGATGCGACTAATGAATTCTTGGAAGGAATGGTCCTTTGCCACACTGCGTGATACCACTTGCGCACTGCAGGATTCACCATTCAAATCTACAGAGAAATTGGTCTTTGCTACTTGCTCGCCGGTGGTCAAAATCTTTTCACGAATAACGAGATGAGCACCTTCGGCCAAGTCACCGCTGGTTTCGCGAATGGTATCGTCAATACCGGCAATTTGAGTGGTTTCCATTTCAAGTTCTGCCCCTTCGGCAAGGTGGAGAATGGTGGTTGGGTTCATGATTTGCTTACCGCGACCATCCCCTTCGCCAAAGTGCTTTTCAATGTAACGCACTTTGGAGTTTTTGCCAATATAGAAGGTGTGAATCCCATCGTGTTGGCTATCACCGCCGCCACCGCAGTTATGAATGCCGCAACCGGCAACAATGGTGATGTCGCAGTTTTCACCAATGTAGAAATCATTATACACTAAATCCTTGATGCCGCTTTCCCCAATAATAACAGGAATATGCATAGATTCTTGGACAGTACCATCCTTGACATGAATTTCAATGCCTTGGCGTTCGGTTTGAGAAATAATTTCAATGTTGGCAGTAGATTGACGCCCGGCACTTTCGCCGTTAGCGCGAATATTATATGCCCCTACAGGTAAACTGTCGAGGTCTGCTACTTCTTTTAATAAACGTTTTTGAATTTCATCCATGATTGTTCCTCCTTCTTACGCCATTTTGTCCATCAGCTTGGTGCAGCCGGTGTTCAAGATGTGAGGCATCACTTCTTCCGGAGTCCCCTGACGTACAACCTTGCCATCTTGCATCATAATAATGGTCTTAGCAATATTCAAGATGCGTTCCTGATGGCTAATAATGAGGATGTTCCCTTTGGTCTTGTCGTTCATCTTTTCGAACACAGAAATCAAACTGTGGAAGCTCCAGAGGTCAATACCGGCTTCCGGTTCGTCAAAGAGGGACAAGGAGGTGCTGCGTGCGAGAATCATTGCGATTTCGATACGCTTCATTTCACCGCCGCTCAAGCTGTCGTTGAGTTCACGGTTGATGTAGTCACGTGCGCAAAGCCCGACTTCACTCAAATATTCGCATGCTTCGGAAAGAGTGGTGCCCTTGCCTGCAGCGAGGGTCAAAAGATCGATAACGCGCAAGCCCTTGAATGGCACCGGCTTTTGGAACGCATAGCTAATCCCCAAATTGGCACGTTCGGTAATGGAAAGATCGGTAATGTCTTGACCGTCAAAATAAATGCGGCCGCTGTCCGGTTTGATAATACCGGCAATCACTTTCATTAAGGTACTCTTCCCACTCCCGTTAGGACCGGTAATAGCAACGAATGGGTCGTTGATTTCTAAACTTACGTCATTGAGGATGTTTGGACGTTCCTCAACCCCATAAGAGATGTGTTCTAATTTCAACATGATAACTCCTCCAATGATCACGATATTAATATTGATCGAGGGCCTCCTCAAAGGCCTCCATCATATAGAGTACAGCGGCGGCGCTTTCCGGTGGCAATGCCTGGGCAGTGGCAATAACCTTGCGCAGTCTACAATCCCTGTACGCATAATAGTTCACTAAAATCTCTTTTCCCGCTTCCGATAGGCGAATATACGCGTTGTGGCTACCGTCCCCAGCCGACTCGCGGCTAATGAGCCCCTTCTTTTGTAATTTCGAAAGGGTCTGGGACACAGCCCCCTTGGTAATCCCGAGGATGCTTGCAATTTGCGAAGCCGTCACATCCTCTTCATGGGCCAAAACATCCATCACTTGGGCCTCGGAACCACAAACGTGCTCTGCTGTTCCAAAGGTTTTTGGTTGCTTGGTTTTGGCATTGTATTTATTGATCAATCGGTAGGCGGTGATGTATATATCTTTTCGTTCCATACACAGCCCCCTATATGAACGCCGCTAATGTTTAGCAGCTAAACTATCCACCTATTATTATACTGATAACAGGGGGAATGAAAAGGGGAAGAACGTTTTTTTATCTATTAGCATCCCTTATCATTAACAAAATAATAATATGCCCTTTTCAGCACATAAAAAAAGCAGCGCCTAGCGCCAGCCTTCTTCACATCACCTGCAAGATTCCGAAAAAAAGCATTGGCTTCCTGCCTCAGGCAGAAAGCCAACGCACTATAATGCTATGATTAGTCGAGAAGCGCAAGAATTTGAGCCTTTGGTTGAACACCAACGGATTGATTCACAACCTTGCCATCCTTCACAGCCATAAGGGTTGGGATGCTCATTACGCGGAATGCACCAGCGAGTTCGGTTTGTTCGTCAACGTTGATTTTGCCAACCTTGATTTCAGGATGTTCTTCTGCAATTTGTTCGATTACAGGACCAACCATGCGGCATGGCCCGCACCAGGTTGCCCAGAAATCGATTAATACAGGTTTATCGCTTTTTAAAACTTCTTCTTCGAAGTTTTCCTTAGTAATGGTAAGAACTGCCATTGATAAAATCCTCCTTCGGAATAGATTACCCTTAGTATATCATCACTTAGCATAGAAGGAAATCGAAAAAGCACTTTAAACGTGCTTTTTTGCTAATATTTGATATTTTTCTCTTTCTTATAGCAAAAATATGACACCACCGAACCTATTAACACACCAAGAATAATCCCTGCTAAAATGTCGGAAGGAAAATGCACAAAAAGATAGAGCCGCGAGAGGGTCATCAGACCAGCCAAAAGAATACCAACCACGCCAAGCCAACGCCGCCCCGACCACCACAGCACCGTGGCTGCTATAACCGAAGACAACGTATGCCCCGACGGGAAGGAATAATCCTGTGGCACCGGAATGAGCAGCGCCACACTTGGATCCAGCCAACAAGGCCGCGGACGCGCAATAAGTGGTTTTAAAAAGCTGTTTCCTACCAACCAACCGAGGGCAAGACCACAAAGCATCGCCACCCCCACATATCGATAGCGCTTATTAAAAAGAAACACAACGGCAATCGCAATCCAAAGCATGCCTCCGTTTCCTAGACTGCTGTAAAAGGGAACAAGCACATCCAGCCAGGCCGTACGCATGTATTCTTGAATCCATAGCAGGATGGCCCAATCTCCCGGAAATGCAAAAGACATCCAAGCCCCTCCTCTCTACACCTGACATCAAAAAAAGGCCCACCCTTCGGTGGGCCTTGTCATTTCTTAGCGGTTTGCGAGCTTCATGGCTTCGAGCTCACACATAAACAAATCGTAATAATCATCTTCCCCACGCAACACTGGAGAGTTTTCTCCGCCGCCGTTGGTAGCACGACGCATATGTGCATAGTCATTTTCACCGGCGAAAGCGAGCTCGGTGATTCCCATCTCAAAGCCCAATTCGCTGGCAATCCCACAGAAGGCTTCTTCGCCGTTTTCCATATCTCTTGTTACCAATAAACGATCCCTTACAGTAGGGTCTTTCTTTGCCAATTGTCTCAAACCGGCAAGCATATCTTGCAAATCCATGATTCTTTCCTCCTTCGCATTTGTGGGCTTAACCGCCAATCATTAAATCGAGAATGCTTTCGCCCAAAGAAGATTCTGCTTTATAAAGCTCAGTATAACCGCAATTTTCACAGCTAATGGTAATAAACTTTTTGTTTTGCACGTCAAAAATTTTGCTCATACCGCCACCGGTGGCTTGAAATTGGTCACTATCAAACTTTGTGCAACCACACTTCGGACATACATATTGACGTTTTTCAAAATCTCTTTTTGCCATGAGAATTCATTCCTTTCACATGATTTATATCAGTGTTTGTGCTAGTTTTAAATCTTCCGGTGTATCAACCTCAACCATCACCATATCCGCATAGGACAAGGCGTGTAAATCGAGAGCTGTCATCACCGTATTGGCAGCGTTTTCCGCATACACGTTAGTGTCACCGTGAGCAATCAATGCTTCCACCGCTTCAAGCCACACTGCCATCGATTCACTGCTCAATTTATAAAACGGCATCAGGTTCACACAATCCTCACCAAAAACATCCACTGCGATGGTGACAATTCTGCCATCCTGCACGCGCGCCTTAAAATCCTTTTCATTTAAAGGCGTTGTCGCATTCGTTGCCACGGCGTTAGCGACCGGCGCAGACAACAATCGTTCGAGCCACGCCTCACTAAAAACAAGGTCCCCGTGAAGCACCAAACAATCGTCCCCTACAAGGGCGCCACGTGCAAGAGCCATCGAAACAATGGCATTAGACGTGGCATAATGCGGATTATCTACAAAAGTGAATTGAAAGCCGTGGGCTTCAAAAGGCTTTACCGCCTCACGAATCATATCACCCAAATAGCCGATGGAAATCACCACTTCATAAATCCCCGCTTCTCCCAATAATCGCAATTGGCGTGAAAGCAAGGTTTCCCCATTTCCCAACGAAACGAGTGCCTTTGGTTGATGTGCTGTCAATGCGCCCAACCGCGAGCCCTTTCCTGAGTTAAAAATAAACGCCTTCATGATGCACACCCCAAAATTTGACGATACATCATGGCCAAATCCGCTTCATTTAAAGCAAGAGGGAAATTGCTCAAACGCTGCACATTGACAGAACCAGCCAATAGGGCAATGTCGTCATCATTCCCCGGACGCCATTCCTGGGTTAAACCAGCCTTGTCACGCAAAGCGATGAAGGCCGCCAGTCCACTTGCCGCATCTGCCTTTTTCTTGCCCTGTAAAAGACCGGCAATATTTTCCAGCGTCTCTGCCAACGTCGCATCGCTTGCTGATGCCTGCACCAACATCTCCCATGCTGCCG
>USCP01000095.1 GCA_900553245.1 uncultured Peptococcaceae bacterium | reverse complement strand
ATTGCCAGGATAGCGAAAAGCGTTCCGAATTACTCGGAACGCTTTTTTTGTGTATTTGTGTAGTATGAGTATAATCGTGAGAGAATGAGAGATTCTCCCATTTTAATCCCCAATTGTGGATTATTTTATGGGCATGTAATTTATGGGCATGTAAATAGAACGTTGAGAGGGATTCTATCTTAAAAAATATGTATACACAGAAAATGCTTTTCGGAATGGGTGGTGATTCAGTATACTGATTGTAATATGGCGCAAGTCATAGGAACGCGATTGAAAAAGAGGAGAGGTGTCATGTTATTCATTTTATTCGGATTGTTTTTTGCTGGGGTGACGGTTTTAGCGATGAAGCAAGGCGCACACAAAGACAGTCCCTATGTGTTTGCAATCTTTGTGGTTTTTACGGTAGAGCTCCTTTTGAGTGGTATGTCCGTGGTGTTTATAGGCAGCGACGCTTTGTCGATGTTTTTGCTGGGATGCACCATGGGAAGTGCGATTTGCCTGTTAAGTGGGATTCATATTCGTGCGGCGTTGGTGTGTGATACGCAAGTGGAAGCGGTCTATTGTGGATTTGCCAGTTATTCCGGAGGAAAAGGAATGCAAAGCCATACGCCCATTTTTGACTATACCTTTGAGGGTGTGACGTATCATCAACAAAGCATACAACCATGTGTCAAACGTGTATTGGAAAAAGAGATGGTAGTGGGGCAGACTGTGACGGTGTATGTGGAACCGTCACATCCTAAGAATGTCATTCTCAAGCGACGCATTGGTATAAAAAATGTGCTGATGATGGTTTTTGGACTGTGCTGTTTCGCCATCGGAGTGATGGCGCTTTTGGCATGATTAGGGATTAAGTGTTCTTCCGTTAAAAGAATGACAAAGCCACGAATCGATGAGAGAGGAATCGATTCGTGGCTTTGATTGTTTTCGTAAGTGAAATGATGTTTTTGATTTAGTTGTTTTTAGCGTGAATAATGGTTGAGAGAGTAGGCGTGTGAGGGGCCGTCGATTTTCTCTACAACCAATGGCAGGATATGAACACTCTCGCTGCCGTCGGCGTGGGTGAGGGTGAGCACGAAGGTGAGGGTGTCGATGAGCGCCTCGGTGGTGATGCCCCTGTCCTTGTAGAGGTTGGTCTTTGCATATTCGGTGCCCATGGGTGCATCGATAATACCGAAGGTGGCATTGTTATCGCCGATGGTACCGGCAGTGAGGGTCAGAACCATGTCGCCTTCAACGGTAACGTTGTATTCGTAGGAGTAGCTTGTGATGTCACTGGCATCGACGGTGAGAAGGCCGCCGTCAAAGCGTTCGCTGTCGTCTCCGGCGACGTGATCGTTTAAAACGATGCGTCCGTCTTCGAGGCGCACGCCCTCGGCGGTGCCGCTGAATTGGTAGATGTGCTGAGATTCGTTGGCAAAATGGTCGTTGTCGGCAAGCTCTGCATGGGAGGCATGAGGTGTCGGCGCGGTGTATGGCGCCGCCCATTGGAAGCTGTCCAAGGCGATGCCCAAGAATAGGAGTGATGTCAGTATGGCACAGAGGATGAATTTAAACATGGAAGTCCCTCCTTTATCACTTTTTTTCATTATAGCGTTGCGGCCTCTTTTTCTGCAATTGAAAAATGATCGACTGCTTTGGCAAATAAAAAAGACGACTCGTGTGGAGTCGTCTTTTTTTGTGGGAATCATTTTGTGCTTTTTAGGCACATGAGGCGCATAAGAGGAGTCGGCCTCATTGCTATACAGAGGGAATGGTTGTCCTATAGCGTGGAGATTGTCTCACCACAACGCAACTTAGGAGAGGGGTGCTTCGAGCGCATCGTCTGCTTGAGCGAAGCTGGTATCTGCGCTTTCGTCAGTTGCAAGAAGCACGTTTGGTTCAGTTGCGTCATGAAGGACTGGGTGGTCAATTTGGGTCAAGCCACAGCTGAGTAACATAAGAAGTGCGAGGACCACACAGGTAATAGACTTTTGCATGATAAAATCTCCGTTTCTTTTTTTCATTTCTTATACCTGTATTTTATAGGAGATATGGATAAAAAAATAGACACTATCGAACCAAATTGTAAAAATGTGATGAAAAATTATAGTCTGTGCAATGGACAAAAGTACAATTTTTGTCATAAAATGACCGTTTTTGTCCATGCTAGCGAGAATGTCTATTAAAAAATTTTTTAGAGCCCTGTCTTTGGGCGATGCGGACGAGAAAATGGCGTGGTTGTTGGGTGGGGCGTGTGGCCAGCCATACAAATGGGTAATCGCGGCAATATGGTGTGGCAGAGCAAGGTACGGACCGCAGGTTAAAATCAATCGAAGAGATGCTTCAACGGTTTGAAATGACAGAATTGGCACACCAAATGACGGATAGGGTCATTGAGAGGGTGGGAATCGTGTGCTAGGATGAAAAAAAGTGAGTAAAACGAAGAATGATAGCTTAAAAATTAAATATATGTATAAATGCGTGCCGGTAGGCGGCCATCTATTTGCCGATATTTAAGAGGAGGCATGTCTATCAGTGGATGAGGGGGTGTGTTACTCAGCGCTGATTCGTGGAGGACACTTTTTTGGAAAATATAGAAAAGGAGCGAGAACAATGAAGAACAGATTAAGAAAATCATTGGCGGCATTGTTGACTCTATCAATGCTGGTGGGGCTGTTCCCTATGACTGCTATGGCAGCGCCTGCCACGGATACGACGGACAACGGCGTGCATCTGACCAAGACCTTGGTCACCCGCAACGATGCCCCCTATATTAAGTTAGAAGCATGGACGGAGGGGGATGTGACCTCGACGACGGCGGCGTCACCGGCGGATGTGATTTTGGTCCTCGACCAGTCCGGCTCTATGAGCGGCAGTGTGTCAAACTTAAAAAAGACCGCCCAAAGCTTTGTGAAGGATCTGGCCCAGCTTAATACGGAGAACAATGACAAGTACCGTGTGGCCATTGTGGGTTTTGCCAGTGACCCCACCAATACGGAAATCTTGACCGTAAACGGCACCGAATGGGCGAATGACTATGTGCCGGTGAGCGGCCCATTGGACACAAATAAGGATTATTATGTCCAATTGGGGAGCGGCTATGAACGGATTCACTATTATGATTATGAATTTTTTGGTCAGCCGGTCGGCTGGTATGTTGGGAGCTCGTGGGAATTCCGCGGTGAGTACATCGATCCTGCGAAGTACACCGTGTATGATGTCCAACGCGTGGAAAAGGAATCCGATACACCGGGCAAACAGTATGATGAACTTACCGATGCCGATTATCAGGGTGCCTTTGACAACTGCACCACAGATACCGTTGCAAATAACGGCAGCTTGACCAAGGCCATTGAGGCCCTTTCTGCCAACGGCGCGACCCGTGCCGACTTGGGGATGGGGATTGCCCAAAAAATTTTTGAGGCACAAAGCGACGACAGTAGCGATAACCGTCAAAAGGTCGTTGTATTTTTGACCGACGGTGAACCAACCACCTCTAATCGATTTGATAATAATGTGGCAAACGGCGCCATTAGCGCTGCCAAAGCTATGAAGGATGAGGGCGCGAAGGTGTATTCCCTCTACTACGGGAGCCCAAATGATGCGTGTGAAAACTTCATGCAGGCTGTTTCCAGCAACTATCCGAATGCAACAACCTTGAACCAAATGGGTGTAAAAATCGCCAATACCTATTACGCCGCCGGTTCCAACTGGAATGGGATTGACGACTTGCTCCAATCCATCATTATCTCTATCAGCGCCCCAAAGCTGGATGAGCAGGGCGTGGTGAGTGATACTCTCTCCAAGTATGTGCGCTTGGCAAACACCAATACCGGCGATCCAAACTATACCAAGCAGATTGAAACCTACATGGTTGCCAAGACCAAGGAGGGCTGGAGTGGCACAGAGCAACGCTTTAACAATGCCAGGGTGACGATCGCAAATAAAACCGTGAACGTGTCGGGCTTTGCCTTTGATGACCGTTGTGTGACGACCTCACCAAAGGATGGTACCGGTGGTTCTGACTACGGCGCCAAGCTCGTCATCTATATTCCGATTGCTATCGATGCCGGTGCAGATACCTTTGGCGGCTATTTGCCAACCAACGACGCTGCATCTATTAAGGATGCCGATGACCAAACCATGGCCACTGCCGAAGGTGTTTACCGTGACCGCGCCATGAGCTACACCCTTGGCGACTTCGCTCGCACCATTAACGCCGAAAACCAAGACAGCTTTACGGTGACCCTTGGCGACAGCGACAGTACCAGTGCAAATGCAGCCACTGTGAATATGGACACCGTTTTGTCCAAGCTGATTACCACCTTGCCAAACGGTGCCAACAACGAAGGCGTGACCATGCGTTATGAGCTTTGGGACACCGGCGAGGACTTGAGCGACAACCAAGGCACCCTGATGGCAAGCTATGACGTTGACCAAGGTGCGGATGCGAGCGCCCTCAGTGATTGGTCCAATTGGAATTGGGAAGACAATGCCAATACCGGCAAGAGCTATACCATGGACCTGACAAATAACCTTGCAAGAAAAACCTTTATGCTTCGCGTGGTGCTTACCAGTACCAATCCAACGCAACAATTAACCCATAATGCCTACGGCATTTTTGAATTGAACGTGCAAAACACCGATACCTTTGTGGTTAGTGCGCGCATTGACCAAACCGATCCCCTCAACCGTGTGACTGTGCCGGATAGCGATGCATTTACCGAGGGTGGCGAAGGGCGTTTGACCCAATACACCACCGGTGAAATTGTAGATGAGAATACTGATGCGACGGCAGTCACCTTTATCCCTGCCATACATCATGAAATCACCTGCGTGACCAAGCAAATTGGCAACGGTGACACCGAGGACATTTACACAAAGGCACAAGGCATCCTTGATAACAATTTGGTGGATCATAACGATGGTAGCATGACCTATACCGCAAAAAATGTTACTGCAAACGTAGCGATTAACACCTATACTGCGCCAATTACCCATACCCTCACCACGGTCCACGATGCCAACAGTGGGATTATGGAAGGGTGCAGCTACAATGAAAGCGAAGACACTTTGGCGGTTACCTTTGGCGCCATGCCGGGTTATGCCATCGATGCCTTGACGGTGAATGCTACCACCTACAGCGCCGCCGACTTGCTTGCAAAGAATGAAGGGGATTTGGAAGCGCTGGGAATTTCCCTCACCACTCAAACCGATGCGAAGGGCGAGAACGTGATTGTCGGTGGGGATGTGGATGTATCCCAGCTGACCGACAACAAGGTTGAAGTTTCTGCGGACACCCCAATTACCTACAAGCTCACCTATCGCTACTACACCGAAACCTTGAGCGATGACGGCATTACCTACGAAGTGCTTAATAAGGGCGATTTCACCACCAAAACGGTGTATGTGACCTATGGTCAAACCATTGACGGCACCGATAAGACCCCAGGCGCAGATTACACCATTGATGGCGTAGTCTACAAAATGAGCGATTGGTACGAAACCGCGCGCACCAGCGGGAGTGACGTCGTTGGCTTTGACAATCCGGTGCAAGTAGGTGCTAAGACCATGCCTGCCGGCGATTATGTCATCCATGCTTACTTAGAAAAATACGACAACACCACCTATCAAGTGAACGTTGAAAAGAAAATCCAAGGCGATGCTTACAGTGGTAACGAGACCTTTACCGTGGAAGCCTACCTGGGCACCAATCAGGTAGGGACCACCACCCTCAACGCAGGCGAGAAAAAATCTCTGACCGTGACCCTCACCGAGGCGCAAAAGCGCAGCTTTGAAGCCGGGGAAAATATTGTCGTGCGTGAAAAGGTGCCGACCAATCCGGTTAATTGGATTTACGACCGCACCGTGTACCTCATGCACTATAGTGCCCAAGGCATCACCCTCACGCAAAACCAAAAAACAGTGGACAGTGCTGTCTTTACCAATACCTACGATGACCCAAGTGCACCGCTTGACACTTTCACCGTCACCTATACCGATGGGGTGGATGGGGAAGAGGTCTTTGCCGATAAAGTCATCCGCGACCTTAAGGCAGGCGATCAAACCCCAGCCTTTGGCGATAATCCAACCCGCTCCGGCTATACCTTCACTGGTTGGGAACCTAGTGTGGCAGAAACTGTGACTCAAAGTGTGACCTACACCGCCCAATGGGAAAAGAACGGCGGCACCGGCCCTGTCGTGACCAAGGTCAAACTTCATTACGAATCCAACGGTGGCACTGCCTATGCCGATGAAACCTACAAAAAAGGCACAGTGGTGACCCTCGACAAGCACCCAATCCGCGAAGGCCATACCTTTACCGGATGGTATGCCGACGAGGCCTGCACCGATAAGATTGAAAAGATCACCATGAATGGCAACAAGACCGTATATGCCGGTTGGAAACAAACGGATGTGCCGTCTGTCTTCACCGACGATCACATTTCTTATGTGGTTGGTTTTGTAGATGGCACTGTGAAGCCGCTGGCGAACATCACCCGTGCCGAAGTGGCGTCGATTTTCCATCGTCTTTTGACCGACGAAGAACGTGCCAAGTACGACACCAATGAAAACAGCTTCTCCGACGTGCCAAAGGATGCATGGTACAATACCCCTGCTTCCACCATGGCAGCCATGGGCATCGTTGCCGGTTATCCGGATGGCGATTTCCACGGTAGTGACAGCATTACCCGTGCGGAATTTGCCGCCATTGCCGCTCGCTTTGACGATGACACCGACAACACCGGTGCCGCTTTTAACGATATCAGTGGCCACTGGGCGGAAAAGGACATTGTGAACGCCGCCAATAAAGGCTGGATTATGGGCTATACCGACGGTAGCTTCCGTCCAAATCAAACCATCACCCGTGCCGAAGCCATGTCCCTCATCAACCGTGTGCTACAGCGCAACCCTGAAAGCGCCGATGACCTCTTGGCAGGCATGATTGAATGGCCGGATAATATGAACACGGCAAAGTGGTATTACCTCCCTGTTCAAGAAGCCACCAACAGCCACGATTACGACCGCAAGGACAACGGCACCGAAAAATGGACCGCCTTGAAAAACAAGTAGAGCGGTTGTAACGTGTAATCACGAGATTCTCCTTTTATACACATACACACACACGAAAAAAGCGCGCCGATGGGGCGCTTTTTTCGTTGGTAGGTGTGGGAAATGGCATAAGTGGTCGTTTATATGGCATCACTTGCACTTTGGGGGGCGGGGAACACGTCCCCTCTCAAATAAAAAGCGTCCTCATTGACGAGGACGCTTTTTGCTTGGCCCGGTTATGCCACGTTTTCGCAGTAGTTCATGAGAACGGCGGCGACTTGGGCGCAGGTGGCGGTGGTTTTTGGTTGGAGGGTGGTGGCGGTGGTGCCGCTGATGAGTTTTTCGGCGACGGCCCATTCGACGACGTCACGGGCCCATGGGGCGATGGTGTCGGCGTCGCTGAAGTGGTCGAGGTCGGTACGTGCTTCAACCGCCAAGCCCTTGTATTCGGCGTAG
>USCP01000094.1 GCA_900553245.1 uncultured Peptococcaceae bacterium | reverse complement strand
ACTTGGACGTTGATGGAGATAAAACCAATGTGCAGATGGTTTTTTGGTCAAAGCGCAACGGCTACGAAGTGGGGGCATTGATTCTTAAACAAGACGCTGCCGGTGATTGGATGGCGTTGGATCAAGTTCACCAATATGGGAACGCGATTGATTACTTTAAACTGTTAGACATCGATAAAGACGGCAAGCAAGAAGCATGCATAGGCGCTGATATGGGAAACGCCAATGTCCTTTATGTGTATCGAATTGGCCAAAAAGGATTTGAAGAGATCAATCAAATTAACTATTCAAAGCTGGAAATTGTAGACATTGGTAACACAGGTCACTCTGTTTTGTTGTGTGCGCTCAATGACAGTAACGAAACCAATCCGACAACGACGCTGTATAAATATGAGTTTAAAAAGGAATGTAAGTGTGTTTACGAAGAAACTTTTGATGGCAGTTGTGTGGATTTAAAATTCGGTAATGTTGGCAACAACAAGCAAGGCCTGTATTTTATGCGTACCGGTGACTATGCAAACTTTAATGTGGATTTGCTGCTGCCTAACAAAAGTGGTGGATTTGATGAGCAGATGACAGCGCGGGTATTAAATGTTAATTCCTCCAGTGACCTCATGAGCCTTATCGGGGATGCAACAGGCGATTCGGTGCTTGATATACGTACTGTCATTGAGCCGATTGATTCGCCTAAGCGTAATGTGGGGGATTATATTAAAGCTTGGAAAAGCTGGGATGGAGAAGGTGCGCTTGAATACGTCTACGGCGTATTGGAAAACAATACCGATGGTTACACCTTTGTATTGCCAAAAGAGAATCTTGGACAATTGCGCTACCAATTCATCAATGAAAAAGGGTCGAGTCAAGTAAGATTTTACGATGGGGACAATACTGAGCCGGCGTTTGTTTTGTACGCCCAATCGGCATCAGAGACAGAAAAAATTAAGAATAAAGAAGGCATTATTTCGTTGGGAACCTCTCCAAGTCACCAGCGGTCATATTTTGCGTTGTGCAATAAACGTACTTTTGCAAATCAACCTATGAATGAGACCGTTCTTAGGGAAGCCTTCCAAATTGAAGGAGGTCAACAAAATGACAAATAAAATATTAGTTGTAGAAGATGAAGAAGCCATTCGTGGTTTTATCAAAGTTAATTTAAAACGCAATAATTTCGATGTCATCGAAGCGGCGAGTGGCGAAGAAGCCCTTGAAAAGCTCGATGACAGCGTGGATATTGTGCTTTTAGACGTGATGCTTCCGGGGATTAACGGCTACGAAGTTTGTGCAAAGGCGCGCGAAGCTTTTCCACAGTTGGGGGTTATTATTCTGACAGCTAAAGGACAAGAAGAAAATAAAATCGAAGGTCTTGAAGCAGGGGCAGATGACTATATTGTAAAACCGTTTAGTCCAAAAGAACTTCTGGCGCGTATCAACTCCCTTTTGCGTCGTCTCTCTATTCAAGTCGATGAAAGCACAGAGGACGCCAAGGAACTCGTAACCGGTATTTTTACCATGAATGTTGACGAACGCCGCTTCCTCAAAAACGGCAAAGAAATTGAACTCACGCCGATTGAATTTTCTTTGGTAAAATATTTCATGGAAAACGTCAACAAGGCGGTACATCGTGACGAAATATTAAATAACGTTTGGGGCTACAACTATGTAGGGGATTTTAAAATTGTTGACGTCAATATTCGTCGTATTCGCCAAAAAATTGAAGAAAATCCATCCAAACCAAAATATATTGAAAAAGTATGGGGCTACGGCTACCGTTGGTGGGGTGGTGACTGATTGTGACATCAAGACTCAGCACAAAGCTGACACTGAGCTATGTGTTAATTAGTCTGATTACATTGATCATCATGGAAGGCTTATTTTTTGTGGCGATTTATCAGTATTATGTGTCGGGGATGGAGCAGACACTGATGAACAACGCAGAAGCCAGTGCAACCATGTTTAACAAATATGCACCGGCCGGCACCATGAAGGATAAGCAGGATTTCATTTTTGAAAATCTGAGCACCGATGAAAATGCTTTGGTGGAAATTTATAATGCGGACAGCGACTTTTTAATAAATAACAGTGGAGACACCAAAAATGCCACAGAGCTGACACCGGATTATAAAACCGCATTGAAGGGGAAAGCCGATTCCTGGAAAGGGAAAATTGAAACCAGAGAACAGATTATATCTGTTTCTGTACCAATTTTAGACGGTGAAAAAGTCGTAGGGGTCATGCGTTATGTATCCAGTATGTCGATGGCACATGCCCTCTTAAAATCCAATTTCTTGGTTGTATTTATGATTGGCTTATTTATTTTGGCCCTTGCAGCACTGATTGGGCATGTGATGGGGTCGCTTATTTTGGTGCCTATTCATAACCTTATTCGCGTGACGCAAGAAATTGCCAATGGGAATTTGGAAATAAAAGCGAAAGTCTATAACAATGATGAAATAGGCCAACTTTCTAAGGCTGTTAATCGTATGACCGATGACATTGCACTTTCCTATAAAGCGAAAAACGACTTTATTTCAAGCATTTCCCATGAATTGCGAACACCGCTTACCTCTATCAATGGATGGGTAGAAACCTTGGAGGATTCACCCAATGATGTGGAAACCACGCAAATGGGATTGGAAATCATTTCACGCGAAACCAAGCGTATGATTCGCTTAGTAAATGATTTGTTAGACTTCTCCAAATTGCAATCCCATCGCATCGAGCTTGAAAAAGAACCGATTTGGTTGGATGAATTTCTGGAAGGCATGTACAATCAATTTTTACCGCGTGCGCAGCAAGAAAACATTGCGCTCAGATTGCACTTGGGCAATACAGATGTGCTCTTGATGGCGGATGAAAACCGTTTGAGCCAAGTCTTTATCAATGTAGTGGACAATGCCTTTAAATTTGTAAAGGGGCGTGCTTGCCCTGAAATTGTCATTCAATCTCATCTTTTAGATGATCAGGTGGTCATCACTGTTGAAGACAACGGGCCGGGGATGAGCAGCGAAGAACTCATGCGTGTCAAAGAAAAATTTTACAAAGGTTCCAGTAAACAAAGCGGAACCGGTCTCGGGCTGTCTATTGTCAATGAGATTGTCTCTCTTCACGATGGGACCTTCTATATTGACAGTATTCGTGGCGTTGGGACCAAGGTCTCTATTGTTCTTCCTTTTGAAGAAACGACCATGGCAGAGGAGTCTGTGGAATTTGAAAGTGAATCCACCGATGAGGCGTGTCGTTTGCAATAACTGCATAGAAAATAAAAGAGTCTGTCGAGCATCATTGTTCGACAGACTCTTTTTGCATGTAAGGAAATCAGATAGGGGCAATGGCTAACGGTATTTGCATGCATTTGAAAATCGTGCATGCTTGCAAATAAGAGCAGGGAGGTATGATGCGTGTAAAATATCGTCGGATGTGTTTTGTCGATGAAAGATGATATGCTACAGAATGATGAACGCTGTTCAATAAGTGCTTACTGTTCTATATCACGAGGCGGGTTAGGGATTTTAGCTGTCAACTAAAATTGGTTAACCTTTGAGTAAACGATAACAAAATAAAAATCAAGAGGTTTTTGCGGTGTATCTGTTAGCAAGTGTTTTATAACAGATAAAAGAAATTTTTGCTGTTATAAAACATTTAGGCCTAAAAGTCTTGAAATCTCAAAAAAAATCACTATACTATAAATAACAGTAGAAAAACGACTTACGACAAGTTTAGAACTATTGAATTTTAGAAAAGAAGGTGTGTATAGGCGTGATTGGAGCAGATATCTTATTAAATTGCCTCGAAAAGCAAGGCGTTGATTTGGTCTTTGGGCTGCCAGGGGGCGCGGTCATTCCTTTGTATGATCGTCTTAGACATTTTGAACTTAAACATATTTTGATGCGTCACGAGCAAGGGGCTATTCATGCAGCCGATGGTTATGCACGTGCAACTGGGAAAGTTGGGGTTTGCTTTGCAACCAGCGGTCCTGGGGCAGCAAATATGATGACCGGTCTTGGTACCGCAAGCATGGACTCTATTCCGATTGTCATGATTAGTGGGCAGGTTGCCCGTCCGATGTTAGGGAAGGACAGCTTCCAAGAAGCATACGTCACTGGGATGAGTGATCCGGTGACTAAGGCGAATGTGATGGTAACAGATGCCACTCAGATTCCACAAGTTATCGCCGATGCATTCTTAATTGCATCCTCCGGTCGTCCGGGGCCTGTACTTGTTGATATTCCAAAAGATGTATTCCAACAGGATGTTGAAAATATCCGTTTGGATGTAGAACCAACCGAACGTTATCAACGTAAGCTCAAGAGCAGCGTGATCACACGCGATCAAATTCGCAAGGTTAGCCATATGGTGATGGAAGCCAAGAAGCCGCTTATTATCGTTGGTGGCGGTGTGAATAACACAGAAACTGTTCGTAATAATATTTTAAAAGTAATCAATCAGTTGGATGTACCTATTTGCCAGACTTTGATGGCAAACGGTGTTATTCCGGCAGACCATAAACAATTCGTCGGTATGGTCGGGATGCATGGGACCACAGATGGGAACTACGCAATTCAAAATTGTGACTTGCTCCTTGCTGTAGGGATGCGTTTTGATGACCGTGTTACCAGCGATACAAAACGTTTCTCCGTCAATTCTAAGAAAATCCATGTAGACATCGATTCTTCTGAAATTGGGAAGAATGTGGCAGTGGATCTTCCAATTGTCGGTGATGCGGAAGAATTCTTTGAACTTCTTGCTAATGACTGTGAAGACCTTAACGGAGATCACAGTGAATGGCGTGCTGAAGTGGCTGACCATTATCGTCCGCTTCGTAAGGGTGACCGCGCAAGCCTTCCTCCAATGGAGCTGTGCGACATCATCAATGCAGAATTGGACGAAAACACTGTCGTTGTAACTGACGTAGGTCAGCACCAAATGTGGGCAGCGTTGTTCTTGCATCCGAAAGGACCACGTCGCTTCTTAACTTCCGGTGGTCTTGGGACCATGGGGTATGGCTTACCGGCAGCCATTGGGGCACAGTTTGGTAAACCAAATGACCGCGTATTCCTCATTACCGGTGATGGTAGCTTCCAAATGAATGTGCAAGAATTATGCATTATCAAGGAATTCCGTGTGCCGGTTAAAATCATCATGATGAATAACGGCTACCTCGGGATGGTTCGCCAATGGCAGGAAATGTTTAATGATGCAAATTATGCACATACTACCCTCGATGTGGGTCCTAATTGGGAAAAACTCACCGATGCATATGATGTGCCTTATTATCGCATCAACAATCTTGAGGAAGCTGAAGCTCAGTTGCCAACATTGTTGAAACAAGATGGCCCAGCCTTTATTGAATGTAGAATAAACCAATTTGCAAATGTTTATCCTATGATTCCGGCAGGCTGTTCATTAGATGAAATAGTGGGGGAATTTGAAGATGAAGCATAAATTAGCAGTTACAGTAGAAAACAACCCAGGGGTATTGTCTCGTGTTTCCGGTCTCTTCTCCAGACGCGGTTATAATATTGACAGTCTCGTCGTTAGTGATACTGAAGAACCAAGCGTCTCCCGCATGACCATTGTCGTTCGCGGCGATGAAGTGACTATTGAACAAGTAACAAAGCAACTTCATAAATTGATTGATGTAATCAAAGTAAACGACATTACTCATGAAGACATCGTTGAACGTCAACTTTTAATGATTCGCGTATCCTGCGACCGCGAAACCCGTGGTGAAATCAAAACTTTGATGGATATTTTCCATGCTAGAATTATTGATGTTGGTCGCCGTTCTATGATTATTGAAGCGACCGGCGATGATGATAAGATTGAAGCGATTATCAAAACCTTGCGTCCGTTTGGCGTACAGGAAATTGTTAAGACTGGGGCTAGTGCGATGGTTCGTAGTCCGAAAGAAAAATGATCATTACCCGATTTTAATCGGTAATTGATAGATTTTAGTATTATTAGGAGGAAAACTAAAATGGCAGCAAAAATTTATTACAAAACAGATGTCCCTCAAAACGTATTAACCGGGAAACAACTTTGCGTGGTTGGTTATGGTTCCCAAGGTCATGCGCATGCGAAAAACCTCCGCGACAGCGGCTTTAGCGTATGCATTGGTATTCGTGAAGGGAAATCTGCTCAAGCAGCTAGAGAAGACGGCTTTGAAGTTTTACCGGTAGCGGACGCGGTAAAGAAAAGTGATGTTATCATGATGCTCACTCCGGATGAAACTCAACCGGATATCTATAAAAATGAAGTAGAACCAAACCTCGAAGCAGGCAATGCACTTGGTTTTGGTCACGGGTTTAACATTCACTTCGGCTATATCAAAGCGCCGGAAGGTGTTGACGTATTCATGTGCGCACCAAAGGGCCCAGGCCACATTGTTCGTCGTGAATTCACCAAGGGCTCCGCTGTTCCGGACCTCGTTGCAGTAGCTCAAAATGCTACCGGTCACGCTTTGGACATCGCTCTTTCTTGGGCTGATGGGATTGGCGGTACCCGTGTAGGTGTTATCGAAACCACCTTTAAAGAAGAAACAGAAACCGACCTCTTCGGTGAACAAGCTGTTCTCTGCGGCGGTTTAACCTCCTTGATTGAAGCTGGTTTTGAAACTCTTGTAGAAGCAGGGTATCAACCAGAAATGGCATACTTTGAATGCTGCCATGAAATGCGTATGATTATCGATCTTATCTATGAAGGCGGTATGGATAAGATGAGAAAATCCATCTCCAACACTGCTGAATATGGTGACTATGTAACCGGTCCACGTGTTGTAACTGCTGAAACTAAGAAAGCAATGAAGGAAGTGCTCGCAGATATCCAAAGTGGTAAATTTGCGAAAGACTTCCGTGGGGATTATGCAAATGGCTTCAAAGAATTCTACGCTATGCGTGAAAAAGAAGCAGGGCATCAAATTGAAGAAGTTGGTGCAGGGCTTCGTCGTATGATGCCATTCCTCAACGCAAACGATAAAAATGACTGATTGACAGAGCGCATCATTTAGCGCTCTTGGGTGATAAAAGTAAGGAAGGTGTTTTCTATTGAACGGCGCGGAAATTTTAGTTCAAGCATTGTGCGATGAAGGCGTAACTGATGTCTTTGGATATCCTGGTGGGGCTTTGCTAGAAATCTTTGATGCCCTTGACCAGAGCCCGATCAATAATATCCTAGTTCGACAAGAGCAGGGTGCCGTGCATGAAGCCAGTGGGTATGCGCGTGCTAAAAACACCGTCGGAGTTTGCATTGCAACCAGTGGCCCAGGGGCAACCAACATGGTAACTGGGATTGCTACCGCTCATATGGACTCGGTACCGTTGGTAGCGATTACTGGGAACGTTGCAAAGCATTTGATTGGGACCGATGCGTTTCAGGAAATTGATATCACCGGGATCTCTACACCGATTACAAAATATAATATATTGGTGCAAAATGCTGAGGATTTACCTCGTATTGTTGCGGAAGCGTTTTATATTGCGAAAACCGGTCGTCCGGGACCTGTATTGATTGATATTCCACGCGACGTGTCTCAACAAAAGGTGGAGCACTATGAGCAATGGA
>USCP01000093.1 GCA_900553245.1 uncultured Peptococcaceae bacterium | reverse complement strand
ACCGCAGACAAGGCTCCCCTTGTTGCACGCAGTCTAGCGCCCCTTTCCGAAAGCATGCGCTACATGGCTGACTATCATTTGCAGGATGCCTACTACATGCCAAACGGGGTGTATTTTGATATTTTCCAAAACGCCGAGGTTGCCACTGACATCACCAAACGCATTTTGATGGATGTGGGACCGGTGAGCTTAAACTATTATTCCCACGGCACCAATACCTACAATCCTGACACCTATGCCTGCTACAATAGCACGGCACGTCGTTCGGACCACGCGGTGCTGATTGTCGGCTGGGATGACCATTTTTCTAAGTCGAATTTTGTTTCTGGAAACCAGCCTACCTATGATGGCGCCTGGTTGGTACGAAACAGTTGGGGCACAAACTGGGGCGATGACGGCTATTTCTGGATTTCCTACGAAGACAAGAGCCTTGTATCCGGCAATGCCTATCTTTTGGAAAGCGCCGATAACTATGCCAAAAACTATCAATATGACACCAACGGTTGGTCGTTTTCGATTAACACCGACCGTCACAATCAAAACACCGCCACAGCAGCCAATATTTTCACCGCTGATGGCAACGAACAGCTTGAAGCAGTGAGCTTCTACACCACCGATGCCAATACCGAATATGACATCAGCATCTATACCGGTGTTAAAGAAGGTGCGCCGGAATCTGGCACATGTATCGTTAAAAGCCAGCGCGGCAGTGAAGCTTATGCCGGCTATCATACCATCGAACTCTCCAAACCCGTGAAGCTCCAAAAGGGTGAACGCTTTAGCATTGTGGTCACCTTTAAAAACCCGAGCTACAACCAGCCTTTGGCGATTGAATGGTGTCCGACACCGGATAACACCACTGTGCCAACCTATATGGGGAACGGTGGCGAAAGCTACATTCTCAAAGAAGGCAAGTGGCAAGACATCGCCGGACATACCGGTACCGGCTACTACATCACCAATGTTTGTATCAAAGGCTTTACCAACCCATTGCCAAGGGATGGCGAGGCTGTGGCAACCGTACGTTTTTCTGAAATCGAGGGTCCGGTGCCGGAGCATACGGCGCTCACCTTAGACTGTGCCGATGATGCCACCATCTATTGGAGCGATGGCGGTGCTTATCAAGTATATGAAGGCCCGATTGTCCTGACGGGGCTCGATGATGCGCACGATAAACGATGCATCAGTGCCTATGCAGAAAAAAACGGCAAACGCGGCAACACCGTCACCCACACCTACACCCGCGCCACCGCTCAAGTAACGGATTTGGCAGTAAAATACAACGGCAAGACCCATCACTTTAGCACCGACACCAATGCCAACCGCAGTCTGTCCCTACCGGAGGATGTGGAAAATGTACAAATCATGGCACAAAGTGCGGACACCATCACCATCAACGGCACCGTGGTGCCATCGGCTCAATGGAGCGCACCGATTACAGTGCCGCCAAAGCAAACGACCACCATCCGTGTAACTGCCACCACAGCCAATAAAAGCACCGGCGACTACACCATCACCCTCCATCCAAAAGGCACCACGCCACAGGATCCGGGGTCCATGCAATTGCATCCTTTAATGCTCACCCAAGAGCCAAAACATGGCGCCGTACTTTTCTCGCCAACCAGTGCCACCAAAGGCAGCACCGTCACTTTAACCATCACACCGGATAAAGGCTACGAGCTGGACGTCTTGTACCTTTCCGATGAAAACGGCAATAAAATCGAATGCCGTGCTTTAGGCAACGGTCGCTATTCCGTCATCATGCCAAACAGCCCGTTACATATTAAGGTGAGCTTTAGCAAGCGTCCGGCTGACGCACCACCGTTTACCGATGTGCACTCCAATGCGTGGTACTACAAACCGGTCAAATACGTCTATGACAATCATCTCATGGTCGGCCTTGACGACACCACCTTTTCACCGGACGGTGCCGTCACCCGCGCCATGGTTTGGGCGGTGTTGGCCCGTGAAGCCGATGCCACCTTAAAAGAAGGCGAGCAATGGTACAGCGGTGCCCAACAATGGGCCATTGAAAACGGCGTCTCCGATGGCCTGCATCCGCTGCAAGCGGTTAGCCGCGAAGAGCTTGTCACCATGATTCACCGCTATCACGATACTCCGAGCGGCCACGACGATTTGAGCCACTTCACCGACAAGGATACCATCTCTCCATGGGCCTTTGAAGCGATGCAGTGGGGCGTCGATGTCGGACTTGTGAGCGGTCTGGACAATCACACCTTGGCACCAAAAAGCGGTGCCAGTCGCGCACAGCTTGCCGCCATGCTTATGCGCTACATTGAAAACATTGCCTAAAAGACGCCACCAGGCGCCCTTTGTAAAACAAGGAGGACATTCTCATGAACATCATTACCATCAGCAGAGAATTCGGCAGCGGCGGTCGCGAATTGGGGAAACGCTTAGCAGAAGCCTTGGGCTATGCCTATTACGACCGCGAAATTCTCACCATGCTTTCCGAACAAACCGCTCTTAACGAGGACTATTTGGAACGCACCTTGGAAGAAAACAGCTTGGCAAATCTCTATCCAATCACCATCGGGCAGACCTTTTCCATCATGCCAAACTATTTCGCGGATCAATCCACGGCCCTTTTGAGTGAACAAACCAACCTCATCAAATCCCTTGCCGAAAAAAGTAACTGCGTCATTGTCGGTCGTAACGCTGATGTGATTCTACGCGAGCATAAGCCATTGCGCATCTTTGTCCATGCAGACATGGAAGCGCGCATTGCCCGTTGTCGCCGTCGTGGCACCATTGACGCCGAGCTCAGCGACAAGCAATTTGAAAAAAAAATCAATCAAATTGACAAAAACCGCGGCAAGACCCACAGCATTCTGAGCCCTTACAAATGGGGCGACCGCCGTGGCTACGAGCTTTGCATCAATACCACCACCATTAAAATCAAGGACGTGATTCCATCTCTTGCCGCCTACGCGGAAAAATGGTTTGAAATCGAACGCGACTAAAGAAAAAACCGCATCCCCTTCACCAAGAAGAGGATGCGGTTTTGTTTGTAATAGCAGAATGTATATTGGCTATGATATACTGAACGTGTTGTCACTCCCACTCCGACAACAGGAAGGGGGTGCATTGTCATATGCGACTTGATTATTTCCTTCGTCAGCGCTGTCGCAGCAGGTGTAACTTGCCACTGCATCTGCAAATGGCTGGACAGTCGAAAGAGTGACAACACAGCCTAACAAAAAACCACCGGATGCCGCCGGTGGTTTTTTTGCATTGTTATGGCATTTGATTATTTCCTTCATTGCCTATCTATAGAATAGCGCAGCCTATCAGAAATTGCAAGCGCCGCCCACTTAAACCTCGCGCTCAAAAATAATCTGGTAGCCGGTGGCCACCGACACGCCCATTTTCTCATTAAAAGGCGTTACCACCTGCTTGAGGCGCCACCCCTTGGCGGCTTCGTCTGCGATGACTTGCTTACACACCTCGAAGGTATCTCCCGGTTGGGCTTTCAGCCCACCCTTGCGTGGCACCTCCACAAATTTGTACTCATAGTGTGCCATGATTGCCTCCTTCTTTTAATAGAACCAGCCGGCCCAAATGCCCATCACGAGCATAACCACACCGGCCATACGCCCAAGCATGCGGGAACGGCGATAGCCCATGCTCTTGACCGTACCTGTTGGCAAAAACGGCATAAAGAGGAAGGTCATCCCAATAATAATCGCACCCACGCCCATGGCTTCGCTGACATCCATAATCCCCCCGTAAATGAGAATCAAAATCCCAGCAATCATACCGATGCTATAAAGTTTTACGCGTGGTTGGTCGTGCTTCATGCCCTCTTCATAGGCCTGCTTACATTCCTTCGAACAAAACGGACCGTCAAAGGCCTCCGGCTTGCCGCAATATTGACAAATGCCCGGTCTTTTGTTGGGCTGCGCCGCTTGCTTGGTTGCCGGTGCCTGATTTTTCTTGGCCATTGCAAATCCTCCTTTAAAAAGTCTGCTTATTATCCTCTATTGTAGCGCGTTTCCCGCGGCAAATAAAGGGCAAAGGTACTGCTTTGACCAGCCTTACTGCCAACCTTGATGTAGCCACCTTGACCTTCGGCAATTTGCCGCGCAAGGGTGAGTCCCACGCCCACCCCTTCACCGCCACTTTGCACACGATAAAAACGCTGAAAAATTTTCGGTAAGTCATTTTCGGAAATGCCGACGCCATTGTCAATGACCGTCACTGCACAAAAAAGCGGATAAGGCGCCACTGCCACCTTCACCCGCCCACCTTCCGGCGTATATTTGATGGCATTATCAATGAGATTACAGAGGGCTTCCTCGGTCCACTTGGCATCAAACACCGCCTGCACCGGCGCTGTCTCCCAGCTTAGATGAATGTTCTTGGCCTCAGCCTTGGCACAATATTGCTTGCAGGCACGCACCGTCATTGCGCCCACATCTCCCACCTCCGGATGAAGGGCGAAGATGCCCGTTTCCAGGCGTGACGTCTTCACAAGCGCCTCAATCAAAGATTGGAGCTTCACAGTCTGTCCTTTGATGGCTGCCACACAGTCTTCGCCCTGTGCCGACAATGCTTGCTCCTCCAAGAGCTGCGTATAGAGAATAATATTTGCAAGGGGCGTTTTCGTTTGATGGCTCACGTCACTCACAAGGCCGTTGAGTTGGTCACGCTGTCGCTTGAGGGCGGCTGCCGAAGTCGCGCCGGCACCGAGATACTGCGCCATGCGGCTTTCTACCTCAGAAAGCTGACTTTCGTCAAAATGCGCCTCATGGAAATCACCTGCTATCGCAGCCTCAAGCATCGCATCAAGCCGCGCCATCGTTTGGCGTATGCGACGATGGCTCCACCATACCCAAAGGCCGCTGAGCGCAAGCACTATAGCGGCAACACCCAAAAGCACCTGCGCCGTCATGACGGCACCGCCCATGTATAGCCGAGCCCATAGACGGTTTTGAGATACATAGGGTGGGACGGATCCACTTCGAGCTTTTTACGCAAACGCTTGACGGTGACCGACAAGGCGTTCTCATCCACAAAGGCAGCGCCGTCACTCCACACACGTTCTACTAAGGTGTCGCGGGTCACCGTGTGTCCGCGATTGTCTACCAAAATACGCAAAAGCTTCTGCTCACTCTTAGATAGCTCAATCGGCACGCCATCGCGGCGAAAGACCATCCCTTCAAAATCAAAGTCAAAAGGCCCCATCACCATGCGCGCACTTGCCGTTTGTTTCCCTCCACGCAACTGCACCGCCACACGGGCGCGAAGCACCGCCAAGGAAAAAGGCTTGGTGATGTAATCATTCGCCCCTGCTTCAAGGCCCACGACCTCGTCCATCTCCATATCGTTGGCAGTAAGAAGAATCACCGGCGTCTGCACGCCCTCGGCACGCAGCGCCCGCAACAAATCCAGCCCATTACCATCCGGCAGGTTGATGTCCAAAATAATCAAATCCAAGGTTGCGGAAAGCGCCACCCGCGCCTCACGCACCGAAGCAGCACTCTGAATCTCACGTTCAAGCGCCGCAAGCGCCATCACAATCCCACGCGCCAGCGCCTCATCGTCTTCTACCAATAATATGCGCTCCATCCTCATCCCTCCTTGAAATCAGTTTATCCAATTATAACACAAAACCACGACCTGCCGTTTTTTTAGGAGCGGATGGAAGGTCGTGGTTTTGTTCTATAAAAGGGGTTTTGCGGAAAAACCAGGGTTATTCTTGTCTGAGTCGGTCAACCACCGAGCGGCGGTTTGCGATGCGGCTGCTTATCATTGGCACTAGGACACCAATCACGGCAAAGAGCGGCAGCATCACGAAGATTGGCCAGAGGGTGAGATGATAGGTGAAGAACCAGAACATACTGGAGAGCGCCTGGCTAAGCACCGGTGCCAATGCCACCGTGAGCACGAGGGAAAGCACAATCGCACCGACGGTATAGAGAAGCCCTTCGATGGCAAGCATTTGTCGTTGTTGCTTGGCGGTCATGCCGATAGACTGAAGCACGGCGAGTTCTCTGCGTCGTGCGGTAATGCCTGTGATGATGGCATTAAAGAAGTTCAAAAGCCCCACCAAGCAGATGACGCCACTCAAGGCACCACCCATGAGTAGGAACATGTTGCGGAAGCCGTTGAAATGTTGCACATACTTGTCCTTATTTTCAAAGTCGAGGCTTGGATTCACATTTTCTGTGTAGTCACTGATTACATTAGTAATCGCCCCTTCCGTGCCCTTCTTACAATTAAAAGCATAGTAGAGCACATTTTGGCTTGCGGTATCCTGCTTGAAGGTTTCGGCATTGAGGATAAACTCATCATCGCCGTAATAGCGATAGCTTATAGAGTTTGGCACACTCACAATCGCCGCCACGGTATAGGTTTCTTCGTGGAAGGTCTTGGCACGCGGAATCGCGCTGTCATAGAGGGATTCCGGAAGGGCCTCATCACTATAGACCTTATCAGTCTTCGGATCCACCCATTCCCATTCATCCACATAACGCACCGTCACCGTATCGCCTAGCTTGGCCCAATGGCTGTCTTTTTCAAAATTGCCGTAATCGTCTTCCGCGTAAACAGCGGCAATGGCACGGCTGCCCGGTTTCTTGACTTCATCAAGACTCCCTTCGTATACCTTACACAAGGAGAGTGGGAAATCCTCCATGCCGTAAAGCTGCACATCGTGAGCAAGACGTCCTTCGGCATCCTTCGCAGCAATCTCGACACGCTTGTCCAGCGCGTCCTCGTCATACCAGTGACTCAATTGGGTACGGAACCAATCCTCAGAAATAAATTCCTGGGCTGACACGGTGAGGCCGTAGGTGCGGCCGCCTTCGGTGACGCCGTTCAAGCCTTCAAGCATCGCAATGGTATCCTCCGGCAGTGCACGCTCATCATAGAAGCCGCCCTGCCCGGTTTGGAAGTAGCTGGCATCCGCCACTTGGAAATCCACCGCAGTTTGGAATTTCAGATACTTGTCCATGTCAAAGCCGCCTGTAAAGGTGACGGTCACGGTAAAGAGCACCACCGCCAAGGCGAGGGAGAGAATCGTCACCACCGTCTTGGCACGGTTACGCCCGAGGTTTGCCAACGCCATCGAGAAAAGGGACACGCCCTTCTTATTGCGCGCCTTCCTTTTGGAAATCGGCGCGCTTTCGGTGTAGCGCAGCGCTTCAATTGGGGACACACGCCCTGCGAGTCTACCCGGACGCAAGACGGAGATAAACACCGTCACCAAGGCAAAAAGGGCGGAGATGATAAAGATGGCCGGACTTACGGAGACCACATTCACAACCCCATCAAGCTGGGCAATGACCACCGGCACGAGCATACGCCCAATAAGCCAACCGAGCACCAGCCCAATCGGAATCCCAATGACCGACAGCACCAGTGCCTGTAAGCGAATGATCCGCTTAAGCTGACGTGGTGTGGTCCCAATGGTTTTGAGGAGCCCATAGAAGCGGATATCCCCTGCCACGGAAATCTGGAACACATTGTAAATAATGAGGTAGCCGGTGAAAATGATTAACAACAGCATGGCGACAATCGCTGCCACCGTGCCCATATCCATGGATTCGGACATCTGCGCGCCGGTATAGCCCCAGTTCACGCCAATGTCGATGGCATTTTCGCCCTTGCCGTCGCTGGCATTGGTATAGCCGTGGTTGGCAAGAATGGTATTGAGGTCCTCCTCAATATG